>CANPZE010000028.1 GCA_947589315.1 uncultured Lachnospiraceae bacterium
TATCATAAGCTGGGAGAGCAGTGACACCAGCGTTGCCAGTGTAAGCTATAAGGGAAGAGTAAAGCCCCGCGGAACAGGAACTTGTATTATCACGGCGACAGTGCCTAACGGCGCATCAGCGTATTGTATTGTAAAGGTAATCCCGTCCCAGAGCTTCCGCGCAGGACTGTATGGCACTACCGGATCATATGGAACGCTGTCCAGTATCAGCAGTGAAAACAGCAGCCTGGTGCTGCGGGAAGGGGCAGAAGGAGAATATACCATAAAGGTCAGCGGGAGCAAGAACAGCTGGAATCCTTTCCGGGCCCTTTATATGAAAGATGCTATAGCAGTGAGTGTTGGGGATGGCGCTCCGCCATCCAACCTGATCCACGCCAAGTTTACTATTAAGAGCCTGAAGTTCAATGACCATGAATGCAGCCTTGACAAGACTGAATTCGTTTTTAACCGGGAGGACGCAAAAGGTGGTGTCCTGGATATCGGACTGGCCAATGCCTGGAGCGAGCCGGATACCCATATTACAGATGCCAAGCTGGCTAATCAGGGATTTACCTTTGAGAGTTCCATATATAACGATGAGACGAATACCTTTACCCTGGTGCTGCAGGTCGATGACATCCAGATTGACAAAGGAGAGCTTGCCAGCGAGGTTCCTGTGGAGGATGTAACCTTCCTCTGGGAGGATTTTGCCGTAGAGGTAGGCAAGAGCGCCAGCCTTGGCGCTATCGCAGCCCCTGCAGCTGCCACAGAGAAGCTGCTGTACTTCAGTGAGAACCCCAAGATCGCCCGTGTAGATGCCACCGGCACTGTGACTGGCGTAAAAGAAGGGGAGACGGTGATCCATGTGCTGACGGCGGGAGGAATCGATAAGACGATCAACGTGCTTTCCACCACAGAAAAGCTGCCGGATCCTACGCCATGGGAAGACCCGACCAAGACCCAGGATCCGGGAAGCAGCGCAGCTCCTGGCCAGACCCAGGATCCGGGAAGCAGTGCAGATCCTGGCCAGACAACGGATCCGGGAAGCAGCGCAGCTCCTGACCAGCCAGGCACCACAGACAATCCCAGCCAGAGCCAGGCTCCGCAGACTTCAGCCGGACCGGGAAGCAGCGTAAACCCCGGCCAGACCGGAGACCAAACAGGGGGAGGAACCCAGGGAGTCACAGTAAAGAAGGTGACCCTGAAGAAGGTAACATCCCCGAAGAAGAAGACCATTATGGTGAAATGGGGCAAGCTTGCGGGAGTGAACGGTTACCAGATCAAGCTGGGAACCAATAAGAAAATGACCAAAGGCAAAAAGACAGTAACGGTGAAGAAGGCTAAGACGGTAAAGGCCACCATCAAAAAACTGAAAAGTAAGAAGAAGTATTATGTCAAAGTCCGGGCTTATAAGACCGTGGACGGAAAGAAGCAGTATGGGGCATACAGTAAGGTAAAGAATGTGCGGGTCAAATAGCAAGAAACAAGCCAGAGGCACAAGGAAGCCCCATAAAGCATGAAAAAGGGAGTAGACTTTCTATAAAAAGAAAGATATTTCATACGACAGCATGATGACAGCTAAGCAGACAGCATGACGACAGCTAAGTGGACAGCATGACGACAGCTAAGCAGACAGCATGACGACAGCTAAGCAGACAGCATGACGACAACAGAGCTGACAGCAGGAGTGACATCAGGAAGGGGAGCAGCCATATCTATATAGAATGGCTGCTCCTTTTTATGGGCTGCTAAAATATAATATTTGTTCTAATGGGAATTCTTTGGTATAATAAAATATAACACAGTGAAACAAAGGGGTTTTTCGTGTGCATTTATAGTATTTGTAGCACTGGAAGCCCTTTTTTTATGCGCGGCGCTTACCAGATCCCGGGTACTGGAGTCTGGAAAAGGCACAGAAAAGAGGTAAAATATGGATTATATGGAACAATTGGGACAACGGGCAGCATTGGCAAAAAAAAGCCTGGCGACAGCATCAACAGGAGAAAAGAACCGTATTTTGGAGGAGATTGCCAGAAGACTGAGAATGGGGGAGAATGAGGAGAAGATTCTTGCCGCTAATGAGGAAGATATCGCCCATGCCCGGGAGAATGGAATTGAAGAGGTCATGGTGGACCGGCTCCGTTTAACCCGGGACCGGATCCAGGGGATTGCCGATGCCTGTATCCAGCTGACCAATCTGGAGGATCCCGTGGGACAGATCATAGAAGGGTCCGTACGCCCTAACGGCATGAAGCTTTCCAAGGTCAGGACGCCGATGGGGGTAGTAGGGATTATTTACGAATCCCGCCCCAATGTAACGGTGGATGCTGCTTCTCTGTGTATCAAGAGTGGCAATGCGGCAATCCTGCGAGGGGGGAAAGAAGCGATCTGCTCCAATAAGGCGTTGATGGAGGTGATGCGGGAGGCAGTGGCGGCCTGTGGATTTCCCAAAGATCTGATACAGTTGGTGGAGGATACTTCCCGTGAGGTGTCCGTGCAGATGATGAAGGCAGATCAGTGGATTGATGTGCTGGTGCCCCGGGGAGGAGCCGGGCTGATCCAGTCGGTGGTGCAGAATGCTACGGTGCCGGTGATCGAGACGGGAACTGGCAATTGCCATATTTATATTGACAGCAGCGCGGATATTGCCATGGCTGTGAACCTTACAGACAATGGGAAGACCCAGCGGCCCAGTGTATGTAATGCGCTGGAGACTTGCCTGGTGCATCGCGATATCGCGGAACGCTTCCTGCCGGCGCTTGCGGAGCGGTTAAAAGAGCATCAGGTGGAACTGCGGGGCTGCCGGCGCACGGCGCAGATTCTGGGGGAACAGGTGGTTCCTGCCACGGAACAGGATTATGCCACAGAATTTTTGGACTATATCCTTGCCGTGCGGGTAGTAGACAGCCTGGAGGAGGCGATCGAACATATTGGGCGATATTCCACGGGACATTCGGAATGCATTGTAACGGAGAGCTACCACAATGCAAAACGGTTTCAGGAGGAAGTTGATTCTGCCTGTGTTTATGTGAACTGTTCCACCCGGTTTACAGACGGGGGAGAATTTGGACTGGGAGCGGAGATTGGCATTTCCACGCAGAAGCTCCATGCCAGAGGGCCTATGGGACTGAAGGAGCTTACTACGGTCAAATACCTGATATCCGGAGACGGACAGATCCGATAAAGTTCCGGTCATCTATACAAGGCCGGCGCAAAGAAGCAATAATAATACATTGGAATAGGAGGAATTAAGATGAGCTTACATGATACGCCAAGGGGAGACAGGGTACAGATTGCGATTTTTGGAAGGAGAAATGCAGGAAAGTCCAGTGTGATCAATGGGATTACCGGTCAGCAGCTGGCCATTGTGTCTTCTGTCAGAGGAACTACCACAGATCCAGTTTACAAAGCAATGGAGATTCTTCCGTTAGGTCCATGTATGTTGATTGACACACCGGGACTGGACGATGAGGGGGAGCTGGGGCAGCAGCGCGTTCAAAAGGCAATGCAGGTGCTGAACCGAACAGATATAGCCCTGGTGGTTATGGACATCAATCAGTTGACCCAGGAGGAGCTTTCTTCTTCCCGGGGGCTGGGAAAATGGGAAATGGAGATTGTTTCCTTATTGGAGGAGAAGAAGCTGCCATATATTCTGGTCCTGAACCAGGCGGACCGGATGCAGGCAGAGGAGGCAGAGAAGCTGCGCCTGCGCCTTGTGGAGAAGAATGGCGATGTTCCAGTGGCGGTGGTAAGTGCGTTAGAGAAGACCGGACTGGAAGAATTGAAGGATATGCTGATCGCCCAGCTTCCTGAGGCAGACCACCAGCTGCATATTCTGGGAGACCTGGTGGAGGAAAATGATATTGTGGTGCTGGTGGTGCCGGTCGATTCAGCAGCTCCGAAGGGACGGCTGATCATGCCGCAGCAGCAGACGATCCGGGATCTGCTGGATAACCATGCGGTAGCAGTAGTAACCCAGGTACCGGCGCTGGCGATGACGTTGGAGCGGCTCAAAGGCCAGGTAAAGCTGGTGGTGACGGATTCCCAGGCTTTTGGAGAGGTGTCTGCCATAGTACCGGAGGATATTAAGCTGACCTCCTTCTCGATTCTGTTTGCCCGCCATAAGGGAAATCTGGCGAAGCTGGTGGAGGGAGTGAATCAGGTCGAGCATCTGAAGGATGGGGACCGGGTGCTGATCGCAGAGGGGTGTACGCACCGCAGGCAGTGCGATGATATCGGGACCGTGAAGATTCCCCGCTGGCTGAAAGAATATACAGGGAAGGAGCTGGAGATACAGACCTGCAGCGGAACGGAGTTCCCGGCGGATTTGTCGCCCTATGCCCTGGTCATTCATTGCGGCGGCTGTACCCTTCCAGAGAAGGAAATGAAGCACAGGATATACAGAGGAGAAGAACAGGGAGTGCCTATTGTAAATTATGGTATTTTTATCGCCTATGTAAAAGGGATCTTGAAGCGGAGCCTGGAGGCATTCCCCGCAGTTTATGGATTATTGGAGGAGTAAGGACATGAAACTGGTATTGGAGGAGATTGAAAAAAGTTTTGATAGTAAGGTGGTGATCGGGGGAGCGAGCTACACCTTTGAAAAAGGAAGGATCTATGGACTATTGGGGAGAAACGGGGCAGGCAAGACTACTCTGTTTAACTGTATCAGCCAGGAGATAGAGTATGAAGGGGGAAAGGTATACCTGGTGGAAGACGGCCGGGAGACTGACCTGGATTTTGGACAGATCGGATATGCCTTTTCTACCCCTATATTGCCGGAGTTTCTTACAGGATATGAATTTATTAAATTTTATTTGGATATCAACCGGGACAAACTGTCCCAGATAAAGAGTCCGGAGGAGTATGCCGATATGGCGCAGATTGACCGGCAGGATCTGGACCGGCTGGTGAAGGGGTATTCCCACGGCATGAAGAATAAGCTGCAGATGTTATGCCTGCTGATCTCCAGGCCTCCGGTGATGCTGATGGATGAGCCGCTGACTTCCCTGGATGTGGTGGCGGCTCATGAGATGAAGAAGCTTTTGCTGGAAATGAAGAAGGACCATATTATTATTTTGTCTACCCATATCTTGCAGCTCGCCCAGGATCTGTGTGATGAGATTGTATTGCTTCATCAGGGAAAGCTTTCCGGATTAGAGGAAAAAGGCGTGCCAAAGGAGGAATTTGAAGAGAAGATCATGCGGATCCTCACCCAGGAGGAGGGTGGAGTATGCTGAGAATACTATATTTAAAGTGGCAGCTGGCATTTACAGAAAAGGCCAACCGCTTCCTCTTTACGATCAAGCGTATAAAGTGGCTGGGGCGCTATATTTCTGAGGAATGGTATGTCCGGTCTGATGTGAAGCGGATCCTGGGATTTTTGGCGATGGCAGGCAGCTTTTTCTGGGACTTTTGCATAACAGGAGTGTATTATATTGCGCTGCTTGTGTTTCCGTTGTGGTTTAGCCAGATCGCAGACATCCCCTTTACATCGATCCTGACATATTTGTTTCTGATGATGAATGGTATCATTGGGTCTTCTGTTTACAGCAGGATTTTCTTCTTTACGGATGAGAAGGAATATCTGATGCTGAATCTGATGCGCATCCCGCCCAAGCAGCATTATATGACAAAGCTGTTGGAGGAACATGGGAAACAGGGGATATATTATACCCTGCTTTTGGGGATCACTATGGTAGGTATTGGGGATTTCCCTGTCTTCAGTTATATTGGCTGTATGCTGTTCTATTTTTCTATGCGGCCGGTAGGAGAGGCTTATCAGCTGTGGATGAACCATCGATATGGGATTCCCTTTCAGCAAAAGAGCGTATCGGCGCTAATTAAGCATTACAATAGGAATATCCTGCTTGTATTGCTGGCCTATGGCTATTATCCCCTTGCCTTTCTGCTGCAATTGCCTTTGCCGGACTTTGAGAACAGGATCTTGTGGGTGGTTCTGGACCTGATAGGGATCGTGCTGGCGGCAGTGAGCATACGTTATCTGTACCAATATCCGGACTATACTCTTGTAGCAAGGCGGCTGACCAGCTATAATACGATAGAGGAGAAGGAGGAAACACAAAAAGGTATTCAGTCATCAGGCTATGAGGTCCGGGATAAGGATGTGGATGAAGAGGAGCTTCACGCCCATCTTTTTCCAGATAAATCCGGCTATGATTATATGAACGCACTCTTTTTCCTGCGCCACAAAAGGCTGGTGCGCAATGCTGTGCGGCATAAAGTATTGGTGATAGGAGGAGTATTGCTCCTGATAATAGGGATTCTGCTTTTCAACAAGATCTTCATGCCATCCCGGCAGTATGCCGGGCTCTGTGATCAGATCTGGAAAATGGTCGACCGTTTCATCGGCAGCTTTATCTTTATTATGTATTGCGCTTCTTCTGGCCAGGCGCTGACCCAGGCGATGTTCTATAATTGTGATGTGTCTTTGCTGAAATATGGCTATTACCGCACGCCAGATGTCATCCTGCTGAACTTTCGGATCCGGCTGCGCTATATGGTACGGGCAGAGCTGCCGGTCATGGGGACGCTGTGTGTGGGATTATCTGGGATCATGCTGCTGCTGGGAAGCCGGGATGTCCTGCAGATTGGGACGATTTTGCTGTGCGCCTGTGTCCTGTCAGTATTTTTTTCGATTGTCTATCTCTGTATGTATTATATTTTTCAGCCCTATACAGAGGGAGGGGCGCAGACGGGGATGGGATATAGGATTTGCTCTACGATGATTTATCTGGTATCCTATACTTGCCTGATGCAGGCCTATATGCCGGCGCTGTCCTTTTGCAGGCTGGTGCTGGTGGTAACGCTGCTGGGAGGCTTAGCGGGTTATGGTATTGTTTATCTGGCGGCTCCCCGCACATTTCGACTAAAATAAGGAGGCGGCTATGAAGAAAAAGCTGTCCTATGCATTAAATATCGTATTGATGGTAGCCATACTTCTGGTGACCTTTTATGTTCTGCAGCGTGAGCAGAATATGGGAGAGATATTCCAGGAACTGAAAAAAGTAGATAAACTCAGCATATTTTTTGCGGTGCTGGCAAGCGTATTGTTTTTGGTGCTTCAGGGGATCTCGCTGCAGATCATCCTGGCCTCTCTGGGGGTGCCTGTCCGATTAATCTCCAGTGTAGGATATTCTTTTATCGGATTTTTATACAATGCGATCACCCCTTCTGCCAGCGGGGGCCAGCCTATGCAGGTATTATATATGCATAAGGATGGGATTCCCATAGGGGCTTCTTCGGTATCCCTGTTATTCTGGACAATATTGTACAAAATGGCTCTGCTTATCATTCAATTATATGCCCTGCTGTTTCATTACTCTTTTCTACGGGAACATCTGGGAGAGTATGACTGGCTTTATCTGGTAGGGCTATTGGTCAATCTGGTCTCTGTGGCGCTTTATTCCATTGTGGTATTTTCCCGGAAAGGGGTGGCAAGCGCGGCCAATATGGTTGCCTGGCTTTGTCATAAGCTGCATATCGTCAAACGCCGGGAAAAAATCCAAAAACGGCTGGATACGATGGTAGGGCACTATCAGGAGGGCGCGGATTATATGCGGACCCACTGGAAAGTTACCGTTGTCATATTGCTGATCACTATTGTCCAGAGGCTTTTTTATTTCTCAGTGACCTGGTTTGTGTATAAGTCTTTTGGGCTGGAGGAATATTCCATCATTGAGATTCTTATTTTGCAGAGCCTGGTATCGGTGTGCATTGATATCCTGCCTATGCCGGGAGGGGTGGGATTAAATGAGGGATTCTTTGTGACGGTATTCCGGAAGATCATGGGCAGGCAGATGGCATTTTCTGCCATGCTGCTCAGCAGGGGCGCCAGCTTCTATGCGTTGTTGGTTGTCAGTGTTTTTGTTACAATAGGAGTACAGATCCGCGGTATCCATAAAGCACATCGGAGGAGTTAGGATGCCAAAGGGAGAACAGGGAGGGCGGGAAATTATTTTGGAAGAATATAAGGTTGTTTATCAGGGTGGCAGAGGGGAGATTGTGGAGAAAAAGTCCCGGTTCATTGCTAATGTGTTTCCGGTAGCATCGGAGGAAGAGGCCCAGGCCTGCATTGAGGAGACTAAGAAGAAATACTGGGATGCCCGCCATAACTGCCATGCCTTTGTGCTCGGGGGCAAAGGGGAGGTGACCCGGTGCAGCGATGACGGTGAACCCTCCGGCACAGCCGGCCGGCCTATGCTGGAGGTATTGCTGGCAGCCGGAATAAGGAATGTACTGGTGGTCGTAACCCGCTATTTTGGAGGCACTCTGTTGGGGACGGGAGGGCTGATCCGGGCCTATACCCAGGCGGCGCAGGCGGGGCTTGAGGCCAGCCGGATCATTACCCGGATACCTGGAAGGCAGATACGGGTGGTTACAGATTATAATGGGGTGGGCAAGCTTCAATATATCGCCGGCAAGTTAGGTTTGCCAGTGCTGGATACCCAGTATACAGATATTGTTACTATGGCCTTCCTCTCACCTCTGGACCGCTGCGACAGTCTGGTAAAAGAGATTACAGAGGCCACTGCCGGACAGGCCCAGATCACTCTTTCGGACGAACTGTATTATGGAATGCTGGAGGGAAAGCCTGTCCTGGAGGAGCAGGAGGCTGGCAGTTAAGACAGAAATGAGGTGATGTTTGGTTATGGATCTGTTTGATTATATGCGGGAGCAGAATCAGGAGACGGAGGCTCCGCTGGCTTCCCGGATGCGTCCCCGGACCCTGGATGAGGTGGTGGGACAGGAGCATATCATCGGCAAGAACCGTCTGTTGTACCGGGCCATCCAGGCAGACAAGCTGAGTTCTATTCTGTTTTATGGGCCGCCGGGGACTGGCAAGACTACGCTGGCCAAGGTGATCGCCAATACCACCAGCGCCCACTTCCTGCAGATTAACGCTACCTCTGCCGGTAAGAAGGATATGGAGGCAGTGGTGGAGGAGGCCAAGGGACAGGCCGGGATGTATGGGCAGAAGACCATCCTCTTTGTGGATGAGATTCATCGCTTTAATAAAGGACAGCAGGATTATCTTCTCCCTTTTGTGGAAGATGGCACAGTGATCCTGATTGGTGCGACTACAGAGAATCCTTATTTTGAGGTCAACAGCGCGCTGCTGTCCCGCTCTGTGATCTTTGAACTGAAGCCTTTGGGCAAGGAGGACATTAAGACGCTGGCGCTGCGGGCTTTGGAGAATGAAGAACGTGGGATGGGCGCCTACAGGGCGCAGATTGACCCGGAGGCGCTGGAGTTCCTGGCAGATATTGCGAATGGGGATGCGAGGAACGCCCTCAATGCTATTGAGCTGGGGGTCCTGACAACGGAGCGGAGCCCGGATGGGATCATACATATTACTTCCCAGGTGGCGGAGGAGTGTATCCAGAAAAGGGTGGTCCGCTATGATAAGACGGGAGATAACCATTATGATACGATCTCTGCGTTTATTAAAAGTATGCGGGGATCGGATCCGGATGCTGCTGTGTATTATCTGGCAAGGATGTTGTACGCAGGAGAGGATGTCGCTTTTATTGCAAGACGTATTATGATCTGCGCGGCAGAGGATGTCTCTAATGCAGATCCTCAGGCTCTGGTGGTGGCGGTCAGCGCCGCCCAGGCAGTGGAACGGCTGGGGATGCCGGAGGCAAGGATTGTATTGGCCCAGGCGGCCGCCTATGTAGCCAGCGCCCCTAAGAGCAATTCTGCTATTATGGCGATTGACCAGGCGATGCAGGAGGTAGGTTCCAATAAGACGGCGTCTATCCCGGCTCACCTGAAGGATGCCCATTATAAGGGGGCCGCTAAGCTGGGGCATGGGATCGGATACCAGTATGCCCATGATTATCCCGGGCATTATGTAGCGCAGCAGTATCTGCCGGATGAACTGGTGGGGAGGCGTTTCTATGTCCCATCCGACAATGGTTATGAAAAGCAGATACGGGAATATTTTAAATCTATTGGAAAAGAAGAGGAGTGAAGGATAGCATGAAACGTATTTTAGCGCTGATCGGAGCTTGCCTCCTGGTGTTTCTGTATATTATGACATTTGTTACGGCTCTGATGTCTACCCCGGAGTCTAAGGATTGGCTGTCTGCCAGCATCGGGGCTACTGTGATCGTTCCTGTGGTGATCTATGCCTATATGATGTTTGCAAGGGTGTCCAGCCGCCATGAGGAGCAGTCCAGGCGTCATGAGGAGATTTTCTTTCAGCAGATGAAGGATCAGGTCAGGCGGCAGCAGGAGGAAAAGGCCCGGGCAGAGAAAGAGCAGGAGAAGGATCAGGAGCAGGAGGCATCGTCTCAGCCCATTGACGAACAGATCGAACAGCTGCAGGAGCAGATACAGCAATTGCAGGCGAAGAAGCAGCAAGGGAAATGAGAAATGGATACGCCGATTTATGATTTTGTACGCCGATATGTATCCAAAGATGTTACCCGCTTCCATATGCCGGGGCATAAGGGGCGTTCCTTTTTGGGATGGGAAGCAGGGGATATCACGGAGATTGCCGGCGCTGATGTATTGTGGGAGGCCAGGGGGATCATCGGGAAAAGCCAGAGAAATGTGGCCTCCCTTTTTCATGCAGGCGCTACCCTGTATTCTACGGAGGGTTCCTCCTTATGTATTAAGGCTATGTTGTCTGCAGCGCTCTTTCATTGGAAGAAGGTTTCTTCCAGGAAGGGGAAGGGGGAGCGCATGCGCCCCTGGATTTTGTCCGCAAGGAATGTCCACCGGGCTATGGTCGATGCCTGCGCCTTTCTTGACCTGGATGTGGAATTTGTGGGCTATTTTTCTGAGGATAGCATCTGCACCAGCCGGATCGGAGGGCAGATGGTAAAGGAAGGGCTGGAGAAGGCGGCAGAGCCTCCGATTGGCGTTTACCTTACTTCGCCAGATTATCTGGGACAGGAGGCTGACATTTCAGGGATTGCCAGTGTGTGCCGCGCCTTTGGGGTGCCTTTGCTGGTAGATAATGCCCATGGGGCCTATCAGGCTTTTTTACAGCCCAGCCGCCATCCTATTCAATTGGGAGCGGCAATGTGTTGTGATTCGGCCCATAAGACGCTGCCTGTGCTTACCGGTGGCGCTTACCTCCATGTGGCGGAGGAATGGCAGGAGGCTTATGAGGATTTTGCCCGCCGCTCTATGTCGCTTTTTGGTTCTACCAGTCCTTCTTATCTGATCTTGCAGTCGCTGGATCTGTGCAACCGGTATCTGGCAGAAGGGTATTCCCAACGGCTTTACCAGTGCATAGGGCAGGTAGAGGAAGTGAAAGAAGCGCTGAGGGCAGAGGGGGTTCCTTTATGGGAAAGTGAACCGTTGAAAATTGTCATTGACACCCGGGGGACGGGAAGCACCGGTTATCAGCGGGGAGAGGAGCTGCGGCATTTTCAGATAGAATGCGAGTATGCAGATCCTCGCTTTGTAGTTCTGATGATCACCCCGGAGAATGGGAAAGAGGATTTTGAACGCTTAAAACGGTGGGCGCAAAGCAAGCATTTTTTGAGCTCTGATGTGACGGCAGAGGGCAGGGAGGTATCTCCCGTCAGGCGGCCCCGGCGGCTGATGACGATCCGGGAGGCGGCGCTGGCGCTTTCGGAATGGGTTCCTGTCAGCCAGTCTCTGGGCAGGATATTGGCCCAGGAGACTGTGTCCTGCCCGCCGGCGGTGCCCATTGGAATTAGCGGGGAACAGATCGACCAGCATATGATTGAGGATTTTCACAGATACGGGATCCGGGAGATTGCTGTGGTTGCCGAGGACCCAAAGGAATAGCCGCCCTCCCGTGACAAGGTAAGCGGCTATTAGTTGTAAACTTATGAATCGGGCTAACCGTCTATCGGTAAATCCCAAGGGCATCTGTTACCAGCAGGTGCCCTTCTTTATGCTCAATATACCATATCCTGTGCGGAATTTCAAGTGTTAGCTTTTTCCTGTCGTTCGTTTACTTCATCCCCTTAACCTGGTTGGCTTGTAATAGGGCATGCCTTTTGCTATAATAAAAAAAGTATAGCAAAAACACTGAACCGCCGGGGGCGGCATGGAGGATTTATATGGGAATGAGGAAGGAAAAAGAGGGAACGCTAAAGGATGGCCGCGAGGTAACAAAGTATACGCTGATAAACCGTACGAACCTGCAGGTGAGCTTCTATGACCTGGGAGCGGTGATTACGAATCTGTGGATGCCGGACCGGGATGGGAATCTGGATGATATCGTTCTGGGATATGACAATCCGGAAGCATATGTTGTCAATGTCCCCAGCTTCGGTGCGCCGGTAGGCAGATATGCCAATCGGATTTCCAATGGAAAGATTACGGTCGGAGGGAAGGAATACCTTTTGGATCAGAATAATGGGACAAATTGCCTCCATGGAGGCCGGCTCCGTTTCAACCATATGATGTATCAGGCGCAATACAAAAAGGGAGAAGGAGAGCAGTCTCTATGCTTTTCCAGGAGAAGTCCCGATGGAGAGCAGGGCTTTCCCGGCAATCTGGATTATAGCATTACGTATACCCTGACAAATGATAATGAGCTGATTATCGAGTATCGCGCTGTTTCAGACCAGGATACAGTGATTAATCTAACCAATCATTCGTATTTCAATCTGGGGCCTGGAGGACATCTTTGCAAGAGTGTGCTGGAGGAAGAGGTCATGATCCATTCTGAAAGATATACACCGCTGAATGAAAATCTGGTCCCTACAGGGGAATTCCTGCCAGTGCAGGGGACGCCTTTGGATTTTCGGAATTATAAAAAACTGGGCGCAGATCTTGTCACAGATCCTTCTTCACCGGATTACCTGCCAGGTTATGACCACAATTATGTTCTGCGGGACAATCCGGAAAATGTTATCCAGGAAGCGGCCCTGCTTCGGGATAAACGGACGGGAAGGCTGATGCGTGTGCTTACAGACCGTCCGGGCCTGCAGCTGTATACGGCTCCCAAGCTGAGGGAAGCCGGCGGCAAGGAGGGAATGGATTACGGTCCCTCCAGCGCAGTATGTTTTGAAAGCCAGGCTTTTCCTAATGCGGTCAATACGCCGGGATTCCCAAGCCCGCTGTTGCGTGCAGGAGAGGAGTTCTACTCTAAGACAGTGTATCAATTCTTAAATTTCCGGGGGGATAGCCTTATTCCGGAGGCATAACAGGCACATACTGGGAAAATAAGAATACTATAATTTTAAGAGCAGAAATAATCTGTCAGGGGTGTAAGGCGCCGGTGGCAGAATGGAGGACGCATGAATATATTTTGCAAATGCCTTCGCCGGGAATTCGGCAGGCAGCAGTATAGAAAATACCTGGAGATGTGCCGGGAAGAACTGCAGGGGGCAGATATCCTGCAGGAGCAGTATCGCATTGAGGAAAAGCATGTATTTCAGATTATGTATCGCCAGTTGGAGGGGATACAGCCGCAGGACCTCCATCCCAAGATGGAACGGCTGGTGGAGACCTTGCTGAAGGCCTTCCAGATTGGGCGGCAATTTGCCCTGGCAGCGCTGATCTATGCTTTGGCATGTATCCTTATTATTGCCTTACAGCTAGATCCCACTGTTACCTGTGTCAGTCTGGCTCTCCTGGGGATTTGCTTTTTGTATAAGGTGTACGAATATATCTCCAATAAGGTGTGCTTTATGGATGTCTATTTATTTATGGTATATAAAAGCGTCCTGGAAAAAATTGCTGCAATGCAGGGACAGTTAGAGGAATAAACAAGGCTCTGTGGGACAGAGGACCTGTATCAGATCAGGTCCAGATCCTGCAGGGCCTTTTGTACTCCGTCCTGTTCGACTGTGTCTGTCACATAGTCTGCCACCTTCAGGACTTCTTGCGCACTGTCCTTCATAGCAATGCTGTATCCGGCAAATTCCAGCATGGGCAGATCATTGGTGCTGTCTCCCAACGCAATCGTATCTTCTCTGGGAATCTTAAAATGTTCCATCAGGAATTGGATCCCGCTGGCCTTGGAATAGCCGGAAGGAACTACTTCATAGAATTGCCTTCCACGATCAATAAAGGTAAATGTTTTTTGGTATTTGTGGTAAAAGGTCTGGAAATCGCTGTCCTTGGTGATACATAAGCAGAATTTATCGTAACACAGCCCCCGGGCGGAGGGAGAGATATCACAGGCAGCATGGGCAAAATCGCCAGTATAATCGCGGCGGAAATCACCAATGCGGGTTGTGTAGGGCAGGGTACTGTAATATAATTTATCACTGCCTTCCAGGACCCATTCCAGCTTACAACGGTTCAGGTCCTCTATCACAGAGTCGGCCAGGGAGAGGGGAAGATGGCGGGAAAATAAGATGTCCCCGTGGAAGCTGATGTAGGTGCCGCAGCCGCACACGAACCCATCAAAGCCAATGCCGGAAATATTTTCCTGGATTTCGGACATGGTGCGTCCTGTATTGATAAAGCAGAGGTGCCCACGTTCCTGTAAGGCCTGGACTGATGTTTTAACACTGTCGGGTACATAGCGGTCCGTCCCCTGGGTCAGTATGGTCCCATCGATATCAAAGAATAGTAATTTTTTCATGGTTGCCTCCTTCTGGTGTAAGTATATCATAAGGGGGGATGTGTTACTATACTAAATCTTTTTGGAAATGAGAATCGGGCGGAGATTGAAAAATATACTTGTGTAATGACTGATAATTGGTTATAATGGCTAAAGAAAAGAACAATTGCTTTTTCGGGGCGGGGTGAGATTCCCCACCGGCGGTATTCGCGATAGCGTAAGCCCGCGAGCCTGACTTAGTCCCAGGGATTAGGCGGCAGGATTTGGTGAGATTCCAAAGCCGACAGTATAGTCTGGATGAGAGAAGGAGAATTTGTTGCCTGTCATGGGGAGGCCGTGGCATGGGAATGAGTGGTTTATATTGGATTGTATCCCGGAATAGCAGAATCGTTCCGGGATTTTTGTTTTTTATGACAAGAACCGGGCCTGGCCAGGGCGGAAGGCAGCGGAAGCCCTGTCCTGCAGAAGGGAGGGCGGCATGCAAGAGGAATATATGCGCCGGGCTGTTCAATTGGCCCAGAAAGGGATTGGCAGGGTGAATCCCAATCCTCTGGTAGGCGCTGTAGTGGTAAAAGAAGGAAGAATTATCGGCGAGGGATATCATGCCTGCTATGGGGAACTTCATGCAGAGCGGAAGGCTTTCGCCAGCCTGACGGAGGATGCTGCCGGGGCAGATCTGTACGTAACCCTGGAGCCCTGTTGCCATTACGGGAAGCAGCCTCCCTGCACCCAGGCGATCATCCAACAGGGCATCAGAAATGTATATGTAGGGTCGGACGACCCGAATCCGTTAGTTGCAGGAAAAGGAATCCGTCAGCTGCGGGAGGCAGGAATCCATGTGGAGACGCAGGTCCTGAAGGAGGAGTGCGACCGTCTGAATCCTGTATTTTTTCATTATATTGCTACAGGGACGCCTTATGTGGTGATGAAATATGCGATGTCTCTGGATGGGAAGACTGCCTGTGAGACGGGGAACAGCCGCTGGGTCACAGGGGAGATTGCCAGAAATCATGTGCAGAAGGTCCGGAATGCCCTCACAGGCATTATGGTGGGGGTACAGACTGTATTGCAGGATGATCCCAGGCTGACCTGCCGCATGGAGGGAGGGAGGAATCCGGTGCGTATTGTTTGCGACAGCCAGCTCCGGACGCCGCTGGAGGCCCAGCTGGTGCAGACGGCAAAGGAGATTCCTACGGTCATCGGAACTACATGCAAAGATCCCCGGCGGCAGGAGGAATACCGCAAACGCCATGTGGAGATTCTGGTAACAGAGCCAAGGAATGGGCGGGTAGATCTGCGGCAATTGATGAAGCAGCTGGGACAGAAAAAGATTGACGGAATTCTTCTGGAGGGGGGAGGAACCTTGAACCAGAGCGCATTGGAAGCGGGGATTGTCCAGCATGTCATGGCATATATCGCTCCTAAGCTTTTTGGCGGCTATGGGAAATATTCTCCGGTAACCGGGCAGGGGGCGGCCAGCCCCGAGGAAGGGTGGCTTTGCGAAAATGGAAAGCTGCTGCAGCTGGGGAGGGATATTCTGTTGGAATATGATATCCAAAATTCATCGCAGGCGTTTGGTATTTAATGGCGCAAAGATGCAGAAATGAGGGAAGATATGTTTACTGGGATCATAGAAGAGATAGGGACGGTAGAATCAATACAAAAGGGCAGAGAGGGAGCGGCGCTTACCATCTGCGCTGACAAAGTGCTGGAGGGAAGCCGGATTGGAGACAGTATTGCTGTCAGCGGCGTCTGCCTTACGGTGACACATATGGCGCAACAGCAATTTCAGGCAGATGTGATGGCAGAAACTCTGCGCCGCAGTAATTTGGGAGGGCTTCATTCAGGCGACCGGGTGAACCTGGAACGGGCTATGGCAGCAGACGGCCGGTTTGGCGGCCATATCGTGGCGGGCCATATTGATGGTACCGGACAGATCCGTTCTATGCGCCGGGAAGGGAATGCTGTGTGGGTAGAGATTCAGGCAGAGCCAGGCATATTGCGCTACATTGTGCAGAAGGGCTCGGTTGCCATTGACGGGATCAGCCTGACCGTGGCAGCTTTGGCGGAGGATCATTTTGCCGTCTCGGTAATCCCCCATACAGGCAGCGAGACAACTTTGCTGGAGAAAAAGCCAGGGCAGGTTGTCAATCTGGAAAATGATATGGTGGGTAAGTACGTGGAGCGGCTCCTGGGAATAGGGGAAGGGTCCGGGAAGGATTCCGGGCAGTCCGGATTGACCAGGGAAAAGCTGTTGCAGTACGGATTTTAGGACAGGAAAGGGGCAAAAGGAAATGGAAAATAAATGGAACACGGTAGAGGAGCTGCTGGAGGATCTGAGGCAGGGGAAGAATGTGGTGATTGTAGACGATGAGGATAGGGAGAATGAAGGGGATGTGATCTGCGCCGCCCAATTTGCCACGCTGGAAAATGTAAATTTTATGGCTTCGTGGGCAAGAGGGCTGATCTGCATGCCTATGGCTGAAAGTTATACGGATAAGCTGGGCTTGCGCCAGATGTGCCAGGTCAACACCGACAATCACTGTACGGCATTTACGGTTTCCATTGATTACAAGGACACGACTACAGGGATTTCTGCCTATGAGCGTTCCATGACGGCTATGAAGACTGTGGATCCGGATGCCAGGCCAGAAGACTTCAGAACACCGGGACATATGTTTCCCCTGCAGGCAGTGCCCGGGGGCGTGCTGGAACGAAACGGACATACAGAGGCAACGGTGGATCTTATGCGGTTGGCGGGATTGGAGCCGGTAGGGCTTTGTTGCGAGATTATGCGGGAAGACGGAATGATGGCCAGGACTCCGGACCTGATAGAATTTGCAGCCAGGCATGGACTGAAAATGGGTCGGATCGCAGATCTGGTCCAGTACCGCAAGGAGCATGAGATATTAGTGGAGTGCGTGGCCAAGGCGAAGATGCCCACCCGCTATGGGGAATTTATGATCTATGGCTATGTGAATAAGTTGAATGGGGAACATCATGTGGCTTTGGTCAAGGGAGATATCAGCGATGGAAGGCCGGTGCTGTGCCGGGTTCATTCTGAATGCCTCACCGGGGATGCGCTGGGTTCAGCCCGCTGCGACTGTGGACAGCAGTATGACGCAGCGATGAAGCGGATCGCGCAGGAGGGCCGCGGAGTTCTCCTGTACATGCGCCAGGAGGGCCGGGGGATCGGCCTGATCAATAAGATCCGGGCTTATGAACTGCAGGACAGGGGAAGGGATACGGTAGAGGCGAATCTGGAATTGGGATTTCCGGAGGACGCCAGGGATTATACGATTGGCACGCAGATCCTGATAGACCTGGGGATCCACCAGCTCCGGCTGCTGACTAACAATCCTTCCAAGATATATGGCCTGGCGGGCTATGGCCTGGAAATTGTGGAAAGGGTGCCTATCGAAATAGAGCCGGGAGAATATGACCGGTTCTATCTGAAGACAAAAAAAGAGAAGATGGGACATATCCTGAATATATAGTGAGGAAATACTTATAGATTTTAATAATAAATGGAGGTATATCAAGATGAAGGTTTTAGAAGGAAATGTAGTAGCAGAAGGCGTGAAAATCGGGATCGTAGCGGCCCGTTTTAATGAGTTCATTGTGTCTAAGCTGGTGAGCGGCGCAGTGGATGGGCTGGTACGCCATAATGTATCAGAGGAGGATATCACAGTAGCCTGGGTACCCGGCGCTTTTGAGATTCCTTTCATGGCAAAGAAAATGGCCAGATCAGGGAAGTATGATGCGGTGATCTGCCTTGGGGCTGTGATCCGGGGAGCTACCAGCCATTATGACTATGTATGCGCCGAGGTGTCCAAGGGGATCGCCAGTGTATCCCTGGAGACGGAGATCCCTGTAATGTTTGGCGTGATAACCACAGACAATATTGAACAGGCGATTGAGCGGGCCGGGACAAAGGCAGGCAATAAAGGGTATGACTGTGCGCTGGGAGCGATTGAAATGATCAATCTTGCCAGAGCGATGGACTGATCGCTGGGGCTATTCTGCGGATCTGCCGCAGATCTGCCAGAGGACAGGGATTGGTATACGAAAAAGGAGAGATATTATGCTTCAGCAGTTTTATCCCAGAGAGGATTACGACTCTGCCTATGAGATTGATTTTAAAAAGTATTATGAGAAAGGATACCGGGGGATCCTTTTTGATATTGATAATACGTTGGTTGAGCATGGCCAGCCCGCAACGGACCGGGCCAGGGAGCTGTTCCGCCGTCTGGAGGAACTGGGCTTTGCCGTGTGTATTATCTCCAACAATAAGGATTACCGGGTTCGCCCATTTGCCCAGGAGGTGGAGGCAGAGTATGTATATAAAGCGGGCAAACCTTCCCCCCGCGGGTACCTGGAGGGGATGGAGAAGATGGGGACCAGGCCGGAGAATACATTATTTGTGGGAGACCAGATTTTTACAGATATCTGGGGCGCCAACCGGGCAGGGATATATTCCATCCTGGTAAAACAGATTGCAAAGCATGAAGAGATACAGATCATCTTAAAAAGAAAGCTGGAAAAGCTTGTCCTGATGGGTTACCGCCGGAGGGGATCGGCATAATTCAGGATCCGTTCTGAGATCATTACTGTGGAATAAAGGCGGTTATAGTCCTCAGAGGACAATTCTTCAATATAGTTTCGGGGGAAATTTTTCTCAATTCCCTTCTCATTTAAAATGTCGGCGGCTTTATTGTAGGCAGTGGCGGCGAGAGCCGGGGTATGATACCTGCCTATGATATAGTCGCCGTTAATGTGTATTTTGGCCAGATAATATACAGAATTCCCCTGCTTCTCCCGGGATACCCCATGGTAGGCATTGATGACCTGGATATTGGAATAGCGGAAATCCCGCTGGTCTCCGTTGATAAATACGTAATCTCTGCCAGGCACGGCAAAATTTTTAATCCCATAGCGGGAAAGGATATTGACCTGCATTCCGTAATCCGCTACGAAAAGATGGTTTCCCCGGCGCATAATGGAATGGGAGGAGTAATAGAACAGATCGTCTGTATCAAAGGTCAGTACGTCCTGCGGCGACAGGTAATAGTGAAAAAATTTCTTATGCAGGTAGATAGGGGTCTTGATATACAGGCCGTTATTCTTATAGTTGGTGAGAATCACCCATTTGGTAAAGGGCAGGACCGTGTTTTTGGGAGAATGGTCTCCGGGCATAAGGGGGATAGGGCTGTGGAGCAGGGAAAGTGCCTGGCTGTATGCCAGATGGGCTTCCTCGGCATTCTGAAAACTGCCCAGGCTGATATGCTTTCCCTGGTAGGTGACAGAAGAACGGTAATACAAAGTACCGTTTTTTCTGCGGGAAGAAAAGACGCCGGGTAGCTTTTTCATTGGAACACCTCCATTGGATTTTGTTCATCATTATATCATAATTTTTTGCGTATGTTCATCTTATCACGTTTCTTTTGGGATAATCCATTTTTTTCCTAGAATTTTATACAAAATTTTGGTAATTGCTGAATAAAAATGTGGAATTGTTACAAAACTATAGATAAAACGAATATTTGTGAAAAACTTGTCATATAATTGTAATGTTTTTGTAACAAGTTTGGGACACCTGCATAAGGTGAAAGAAAGACAGAAATTGGAGGTCGCTATGAAAAAGCTTGTAAAGGGAGCCGCCGTTATTACCGTGGCAACAGGACTGTCCCTTTGGAATATGGACAGTCAGAAGGTAATTGCTGTTGCTCCCATCGCAGAGGCGGATAAAATAGCAAAGGAAGAAGTACAGGAATATTTGTCTGTAAATACCATGTCGGACAATAGTATCTTTCAGGAAGAAGTGGAGGCTGCAACATTGAAAATGAGCCATTTGGAGGCTCTGCACAAAGAGCGTGTCCGGCAGCAGAAGATCGCCGAGAGGAGAGAACGCCTGCGGCAGATGCGCCTGCAGAGGATGCGGGAAATTCAACAATGCTGCGGCGTCAGGGTCAGCGATAAAGACAGAAAGATCCTGGAGCGTATCGTAGAGGCGGAAGCAGGGAACCAGGATCATAAAGGAAAGCTTCTTGTGGCAAATGTGATTTTAAACCGCGTAAAATGCGCTGCCTTCCCTTCTAGCATCCAGGAGGTGGTATTTGCCCACCGCCAGTTTTCTCCGATTCAGGATGGACGGTACTATTCTGTAACGGTATCTGCGGATACCAAGAGCGCTGTGGAGGATGCGCTAAAAGGCCATGACGGTTCCCAGGGAGCCTTGTATTTTATGGACCGGAGATATTCAGACAGCTCCAATGTATCCTGGTTTGACCGCTGCCTTACTCGTCTTTTTTCTTATAATGGCCACGAATTTTTTAAATAATCTACAAAATTTGATGTTTTATGCTATACTGAAAGAAGGAATAAATTACCAGAGGAGGGAGATATGGGTATACGATTTGGATTGGATATTGGAATTGCATCGGTGGGATGGGCAGTGGTGGCAGATGATTATCAGGTGCTGGAATCAGGAGCCAATCTGTTTGAATCGGCAGATGCCAGTAAGAATCAGGAAAGAAGAAGCTTCCGCCAGATGAAGCGTCTGCACCGGAGACGCCATACCAGAATGAAGGACTTTGAAACATTGTGGAAGGACAGCTCCTTGGAAATCCCAGAAGGAATATGCAGTAATCCGTTGGAATTGCGCGTGCGGGGATTGAAAGAGGAATTGACAAAAGATGAAGTATATTTTGTGTTAAAAAATATGTTGATACATAGGGGCATCTCCTATCTGGAGGATGCACTGGATGAAGGAACCTCTGCAAAAAGCGATTATCAAAGAGGCATTCTTGAGAATCAGAAACAATTAGACGAGGATAAGTTCCCTTGTGAGATCCAATACGAAAGATTAAAGCAATATGGAAGATATCGCGGTGATAATACAGTAGTAGACGGCGCTGGTGAAAAAATGGTCCTGTCTAATGTATTTACCATCGGAGCCTATCGGAAGGAAATCCAGTGCCTGCTGGACCGGCAAAGGATGTATCATGATTTCCTGGATGGCTCGTTTATGGAACAGTATATGGAGATCTTTGGCCGGAAGAGGGCGTATTATGATGGGCCGGGCAACGAATTGTCCCGTACAGACTATGGAAAATATACTACCAAGATCGATCCGGAGACCGGAAAATATATTACGGAGGATAATATATTTGAAAAGCTGATCGGAAAATGCAGTGTATATCCGGATGAGATGCGGGCTTCCGGAGCCTCCTATACAGCCCAGGAATTTAATGTATTAAATGATTTAAATAATCTTACCATTAATAACCGCAAGCTGGACAAGCAGGAAAAGGAAAAAATCATATATGAGATGCAGAACGCCAGGTCTGTCAATGTCCGCAAACTGATTAAAAAGGCAATGGGCGAGGAAATCCAAACTATGACCGGCGCAAGGGTAGATAAAAATGGAAAGGAAGAATTTCACCAGTTTAAAGGCTATAATCTGCTCCGCAAGGCATTGGAAGAGAAGGGCCTGTCAATACAACGCTTTTCCAGGGAAGAGCTGGATAAGATCGGGGACATTTTGACTTTGAATACAGAGAAAGAGTCTATTTTGCAAGCTTTTCAGCGGGAGAAGCTGGACCTGGCCCAGGAAGAGCAGGAATGTCTCATTGCTGTCAGAAAGAAAAATGGAGGGCAATTTAATAAATGGCAGTCCCTGTCCTTTAAAATCATGAAAGAGTTAATTCCTCAAATGTATGAGAAGCCGGCCAATCAGATGGAGCTGCTCACGGAAATGGGGGTATTCAAAAGCAAAGCACAGCGTTTTGCAGAATATTCCGTGATACCGGGAGATCTGATGACAGAGGAGATCTACAATCCTGTGGTAAGCCGCTCTGTGAGGATCACAATGGATGTTATCAATGCATTGGTCAGGAAATATGGATATCCCAGGGAGGTGGTCATTGAGATGCCCAGGGATAAGAATGAGGATCTCCAAAAAAAGAGGATTACGGAGGAACAAAAGAAGAATGAAAAGGAATTAAAGGATATTATCAGTAAGATCCATAAGGAGTATAACATTACGATAACAGATGAAATGTTCCGGAACCATAAGCAGCTGGTACTGAAGTTAAAGCTGTGGAATGAGCAGGATGGCAGATGCCCTTATTCTGGCAGAATGATTTCTGTCTCAGATTTATTGCATGACCCTCAGATGTTTGAAATAGACCATATTATTCCCAAATCTATATCTTTTGATGACAGCAGGAGCAACAAGGTGTTGGTGTACCGCACGGAAAATCAGTTGAAAGGAAATACGACCCCCTTTTTGTATCTGCAGGGAGTAGACCGGGAATGGGGAATCCATGAGTATATGAGCTATGTTCTGGAATTAAAGGACAGGAAGCAGATTGGAGATGCTAAGGCAAAAAAGCTGCTGTATTCCGAAGATATCACCAAGATTGAGGTATTAAAAGGATTTATCGCAAGAAATATTAATGATACCAGATATGCCTCCCGGGTGGTACTCAATGGCCTGCAGAGCTATTTTAAATCTAAGGAAGCACCTACTATGGTGAAGGTGGTTCGGGGAAGCTTCACCCACCAGATGCGAAAAGCTTTAAAGCTGGAAAAGAACAGGGAGGAGACTTATTCCCATCATGCCGTGGACGCCATGCTGATCTGCTATTCCCAGATGGGATACGAGGCGTATCGCAGCCTGCTGCAGGAATTTATTGACTTCGAGCAGGAAGAGATTCTGGATGCGCAGGCCTGGGAAGAAAAAATGAATGAGAAAACTTATGATGAGGTATTGTATCTGAATAAATGGATGAAGATCAGAGAACATATCCAGACGGCAGAAAAGAAGGTAAAATACTGGCATAAGGTGGACAGGAAGCCTAACCGCACATTATGCAATCAGACCATTCGCGGCACTAAGGCCTATGATGGCAAGCTCCAGAAGATTAATAAAATAGATATTTATACTGCCGACGGCTGGACAACGCTGAAAAGAATGCTCGACAAGGGTCAGAGCGATCGGTTCCTGATGTACCGCAACGACAGGAGAAGCTGGGAAGATATGTTGAAGATTATGGAGGAATATGCAGATGCCGCCAATCCCTTTGTAGAGTATGAGAGGGAGACGGGAGACTATTTCCGGAAATATGCCAAGAAGCATAATGGCCCCCGGATCATTCAGTTAAAATATCTGGATGGAGAGGTGGGGAGCTGTATTGACATTTCCCATAAGTACGGTCATGAGAGGGGCAGCAGGAAGGTTATTCTGGAAAGTCTTCATCCTTACCGGACAGATGTATATTATCATAAGGGACAGCAGCAGTATTACCTGGTAGGGGTGAAATATTCCGATCTGAAAGTTCAGTCGGGAAGCTATATCGTGGATGAAGCAGCGTATTGCCGGACCTTGCTTCAGGAAAAGATGATAAAGGAGGGGATGGGCCGCAGTGATTTAGAAACGCTGGGCTATGAATATCAGTTTTCTTTGTATAAAAATGAGTTGATTGAATATGAAAAGGATGGGGAGATTTATGTGGAACGCTTTCTGTCAAGGACTATGCCTCAAAAGAGAAACTATATTGAGACGAAGCCGGTGGATGCCCCGAAATTTCAAAAGCAAAAACAAATTGGTTTAGGAAAGACAAAATCGATCCGGAAAATCCGGGTGGATATTTTAGGCAAACGGTATTATGCAGGGAAGGAAAAGTTTACCAGATGCATTGACAAGCTGTAGGGGACATGTTACACTAAATGCAGTGGATTTACGATAACTCAATTTTTTCAGATCTACTAAAACAAGGCTTTATGCCGAAATCAAGGACATCGATGGATGTCCTTTTTTTCTATCTAACTAACTCCAAAAGCAGCAAGTGCTAAGAGCGTTGCTGGGAAAATGTCTGAAAGTATAGGAAGGAGGCTGTATTGGGATTTCGGGTGGTATTGGTAGAGAATGTGGCGGACATCAGAGTGAAGCTGGATAATCTGGTGATCCGAAAGGAGGGAAAGGATATCTGGCTGCCTATCGATGATATTTCTATTCTGGTCATTGATAATCTGAAGATCACCTTGACTGCCAGGATGCTATGTACGCTGGCGAAGCATAATGTGGGAGTGGTATTGTGCGACCAGGAACATTTGCCTATGGGTTACTATTCCTCCTACGATAATCACAGCAGGATGGCCAAGGGGATCGGGTATCAGATCAATTGCTCCAGAGGGTTTTATGATTCGCTGTGGCAGCAGATCGTCAGGTACAAGATTACCAACCAGGCAAAGGTACTAAAGAGGATGCAAAAGGATCCTAAGGTTATTGAGGCGTTATTGGTGTATGCGGAAGAGGTGCAGGCAGGAGATCCTTCCAACCGGGAAGCCCATGCTGCCAAGATTTATTTTAATGAGCTGATGGGAACTACCTTTTCCCGGGGGAATGAGGATCTTCTGCTGAATTCCGGACTGGATTACGGATACGCCATTTTCCGTTCTTATCTGGCGAGGCTTTGCGTGGGATATGGATTGAACAGCCAGCTGGGGATCCATCATCATAACGAATATAATCGGTTTAATCTGGTGGATGATTTGATGGAGCCCTTTCGCCCCTTTGTAGATTACTATGCCAGTTCCCTGCTGGAGGGAGAGGAATTTTTTACAATGGAGCATCGCCATCAATTAGTCAATTTGTTAAATCACAAGATCCTATACAAGAGAAAAAAGATGTATTTAAGTAATGTTATGGAGGAATTTGTCTCTGATATCGCAGCATATATTGGCGGGAAAGAAAAAATGCTTGAATTTCCCGATATAGATCATTATGTGGAGGAGGAAGATGAAGTATAATATTATGCGGATGATATGTATGTTTGATCTGCCGGTGGACACGGAGCAGGAAAAAAGGGTTTACCGCACGTTCCGAAAGGAGTTAATGCGGGAAGGCTTTGTTATGATACAATACTCGGTTTATGTAAGGACTTGTCCCAGCCGGGATCACTGCAACCGTCTGGAAAAGCGAGTGCGTAAAATTGCGCCGGCCAAAGGGAATGTGCGTCTTCTGGTAGTTACCGAGAAACAATATGAGGATATGAAGCTGATTGTGGGAAGCAGAAATGAGACAGAAAAAGTCATTGGGGCGGAAAGGATGATTATACTTTGAAAGTAAAGATCACGGAGGGAAAGACGGGCGAAAAATATGAGATACAGCTGCTGCAGATTACTCAGCTATGTGGAACAGATTTTAGAAAAAAGAATTTTATCCTCACATCCCTTCAAAAGTATTTTTCTAATACACGCTATGCAGAGTATGAGTTGTCTGATCAGGAAAATATTGAGATAGAAGGAGAAAAGGTAGGGCGCAAATATTTTTCTCTTTACTCGGTAAGGGAAAGGAATGATTTAATTCGTATGATCCGTCTTGGAAGGTCCACCTTAATGATGGATTATCTGTCGGATCTGCTACAGGAATTTGAATATCAGCGGGAGCTGGACGGCATTGGAGAGCATTTGGAACGCATTTATCTGGACCTTAACAAAGAATTGGGGGAATCGATAGCCAATATAGAGATTGGCTATGAACAGAAGAAATTGTGGGAGATCATACAAGCCTCTCAGATTACCGGACGGCAGGAAGAAGCCCTGGAGTGCCTGTCAAACCAGCAGCTTTTGGAGACGTATTTTGATCTGCTTTTTCAGAGACAAAAAAGAAAACCGGAAAAATCATTGATCATAGTAGAGAATATTGACCATATGCTGACGTATCCGGAATACCTTTCTCTGATAGCCAAGGCAGACCTGCTGTGCAAGGAATATGATCTTTGGTTTGTGTTTTCTACCAGTATTGAAGGTTTTGCAGCACTGGAAAGAGAATGGATCTCAGGAGTGAACATTGTCAATGATATTATCTACTTATTGCCGGATCAGGAAGAGATTGTTGCCTTTGTGAAAAACCATTATCCCTGTGAGAAGGAATTGAAAACGGAAGCTGTGATGGAAGGCTTGCGGAGCAATATACAAAATATTGGGAAGGAGGGATATGATTTGAATCTGACAGGACTGGTTGTACTAAGGCTGATCAATGGGACTTTGTGTATCAATAATTATGCGAAAGAGGGAATTAATCGAATCGAAAATAGTTTCCTAATCAGTAAAAATATGGTATAATTATTTTGAGTTATCGTAAAGGAGGGACTGCTATGTCGGAAACAATGAGAAATGGCAATGGTAATAATCTCTGCGGATTTGACATTTTAGTACCTGAAAGAATTGAGTTATCGTAAAACATCCATACATCATAACCGCATAATCTATTTATTTTAGTACCTGAAAGAATTGAGTTATCGTAAAACGCAAATACTACTCCAACAGTTTTCTCATTAATTTTAGTACCTGAAAGAATTGAGTTATCGTAAAACAAGGATATAAAACAATATTGAGGCGGTCGCAATTTTAGTACCTGAAAGAATTGAGTTATCGTAAAACAGGTACACGCTATGAAAAATGTTTATATTGATTTTAGTACCTGAAAGAATTGAGTTATCGTAAAACAAAAGGGGCGAAAGCCCCTGAACCTTCACTTATTTTAGTACCTGAAAGAATTGAGTTATCGTAAAACTCAACTTTATTGACACGCCAAGGGATTGTGATTTTAGTACCTGAAAGAATTGAGTTATCGTAAAACAGCGAACGGAATCAAAGGCGTTAGAAAAGGTATTTTAGTACCTGAAAGAATTGAGTTATCGTAAAACTCAACTTTATTGACACGCCAAGGGACTGCGATTTTAGTACCTGAAAGAATTGAGTTATCGTAAAACTATTACTCACCCTTTCCGCTATAATTATTTATTTTAGTACCTGAAAGAATTGAGTTATCGTAAAACACTCAGATAGATACAAGGCTATATCGTTTATTTTAGTACCTGAAAGAATTGAGTTATCGTAAAACGCGAACGGAATCAAAGGTGTTAGAAATGGTATTTTAGTACCTGAAAGAATTGAGTTATCGTAAAACCAGACCAAGACAAGATAGAAAACTGGAAGCATTTTAGTACCTGAAAGAATTGAGTTATCGTAAAACTCAGATTACCACATAGACGCAGTTGCGCTATTTTAGTACCTGAAAGAATTGAGTTATCGTAAAACAAGACTTGAAACTCAATATGAGAATCTGCTATTTTAGTACCTGAAAGAATTGAGTTATCGTAAAACTCGGATGTGGTGATTGTTATGGCGGCTAAAATTTTAGTACCTGAAAGAATTGAGTTATCGTAAAACGCAGCTTGCTGGAGTTGAGGATGAGGAATATTTTAGTACCTGAAAGAATTGAGTTATCGTAAAACTTGAAGTAATAAAAGAGGAAGAGGATAGCATTTTAGTACCTGAAAGAATTGAGTTATCGTAAAACAACTCCGCCAAGTACAGCGCTATGTCATTTATTTTAGTACCTGAAAGAATTGAGTTATCGTAAAACTCGTTGATTCCGCTGTCGTATCCGCGTTTTATTTTAGTACCTGAAAGAATTGAGTTATCGTAAAACTAAAGGAAGGTCACTTTCCTTATTTGCTGATTTTAGTACCTGAAAGAATTGAGTTATCGTAAAACTCACAAGGATTCTGACTTTTTGAAGCTGAATTTTAGTACCTGAAAGAATTGAGTTATCGTAAAACTTTGAGTTGAACATTTTGTTTACCTCCTTAATTTTAGTACCTGAAAGAATTGAGTTATCGTAAAACGTTGCGAAGTATAATGAATACATAATCAAATTTTAGTACCTGAAAGAATTGAGTTATCGTAAAACCGCAACATAACACCTTATCAATATGCTCCTATTTTAGTACCTGAAAGAATTGAGTTATCGTAAAACCAGATGTTTTGAACGTCAGAAAAGGTCCAGATTTTAGTACCTGAAAGAATTGAGTTATCGTAAAACTCATAATGATGATTCCGATTAATTCCCCCAATTTTAGTACCTGAAAGAATTGAGTTATCGTAAAACATTCCAGACTAACGTCATTGTCGTTCCTGAATTTTAGTACCTGAAAGAATTGAGTTATCGTAAAACACGGATATTATTGTATTTTTGTTCGTGTAGATTTTAGTACCTGAAAGAATTGAGTTATCGTAAAACAGACAAAGATGTAGATTTAAATAATGGTCTTATGTCAAGATTTAGTACAAAATAAAATGAGAGGTTCTGCCAGCTAGGCCGCCGGCAGATTCTCAACC
>CANPZE010000029.1 GCA_947589315.1 uncultured Lachnospiraceae bacterium
CTATTCCTTTGATGACAGCAAAGATGAATGATGCCCGCCGATTTCTGAAAAGCGATGAGGGGATGGTGGGGAGCTTTGTATATCGGTTTTGCCGGAACCCGGAGGATTTCTCTGTGATCAATTTCATAACCCATGTCAATGGTTTTACATTGATGGACCTGGTATCTTACGATGTAAAGCATAACGAAGAGAATGGGGAGCAGAATCAGGACGGGACAGATTATAACTATAGCTGGAATTGTGGCGCAGAGGGTAAGACCAGAAAGAAGACGATTACCAGCCGCAGGATGCTTCAGATCCGTAATGCTTTTTTGATGCTGCTGCTGGGACAGGGGACGCCGATGATACTGGCGGGAGACGAATTTGGCAATTCTCAGAACGGCAATAATAACCCGTATTGCCAGGACAATCCGATTTCCTGGCTGAATTGGGGGACCAACCGGAACGGCCAGGAGATTTTGGAATATGTGAAACGATTGATCCGGTTCCGCCGGGAGCATCCGGTGCTGCGCCAGAAACGGCAGCTGCAGCAGTATGACAGCCTTTCCTGCGGGATGCCCGATCTGTCCATACATGGGGTCAGGGCATGGAAGGCCGACTATTCCAGCTATAACAGGATGCTGGGAATCCTCCTGTATGGCGATTACCAGAAGAATGCTGACGGAGTACCTGACGATTCTATTTATATCATATATAATATGTATTGGGAGTCCCGTTCCTTTGACCTGCCTAATCTGCCGGAAGGCAGGGAGTGGTATGTAGCGATTGAGACTTATGATAATACATTTACTCCGGCGCCTCAGAGGGTCCATAAAAAAAGCAGGAAGAAAAAGCCTTCGCTGGAAAACAATAAGAAAACGATTGTGCCGCCCCGGTCAATTGTAGTGTTCATCGGAAAATAAAAGGGCGCAGCCGGCATTTTGCCTCTTGCCGCCAAGCTTCGGGCAATGGCCTGCCCCAGAGACTGCCCGCCTGTGCGGGCAGTCCGGAAGAAGAGCGCCGTGCTGTCTTACAGATCGTGGTTCTTTACAATCTCCCGATACAGATCGATGTCGCAGACATCAGGCTCTGTATAGTGTGCGCAGAACTTACAGGAAACATTTTCCTGAGTAGAGTTACTGCTGTCATTCTGACAGCTGCCGCTCTTGCATCCACAGGGGCTGAATCTGGTACAGCGTTCTGCCACTTCCTTCATAGTGTGGTCATCCTTCTTCATGATGTTTTCCCCCTTCTGTTCCCGCCGGTTTGTCCTGCCCTGGAGCCAGGACAGGACAAGCCGGCGTAGCATGGTTATCTATAATAAAGACCTGCATCGTATCCGGAGAAGATTATCTGGTATCCATAATTCATCCCCGGGATGTTGGTCATGACGATAGTATATACAGAAAGCAGGATTTTATGATTTGTTTAAAGGTAACAGACATCAAGAAATTTATGGCAAAATTATTATTGCAGGAAACATTTGACTCTTTTTTGCTGGAGGAGGCTGGCGTCCTTACCTTTGCCATGGTGCGGATCCAGGGCCGGAGAAATGAACAATGGTATGACAGTGACCGGGAGGAGCTGACAGAATATATTTCCTGGGGAGAGATCCGCCCGTTTGTGTTCCAATATATCAGAGGAGACAGAACGCCTGCAGTGATGAAAATTTCTTTAAAAGCAGGTGAGGGGCAGGCGGGATGGATGCTGGGGGATATGGGAGTGATCCAGGAATATCAGCAGCATCGTCCTGCGTTGCTTCTGCACATTCGATATGAAGGGCGGGAACTGGCCCTGGTGACAGGAACTGCTTTTTCGGAATTTGTTATGGACCGGGGGCTGGAACGGGCCTGGGATGAGGCCGTCATGAAATGGCTGCAGGGGCAGTCCATACCTTATGAGGAAAGTTAAAGAGGGAAGATGGCGCAGAAGAGAGACCATATGCAACATTAGCATATGCAACATTTGCATATGCTAATGTTGCATATGGGATAAGGAAATACTTGCGAAAAAGCCGTAAAGTAAGTATAATAAAGAGTATAACAAGGTGTACGTGAATGGAGGCGGATTTTATGGAAAGCTCAGTTGTAAATAGGAGGCGGAGAAAGAAGCGTATGGGTGATCTGCTGGTGGAGGCAGGAGTCATCACTCAGGAACAGCTGGAAGAGGCTCTGCAGCAGCAGAAGGAGATGGGGAACGGACAGAAGCTGGGCACCACGCTGGTGGATATGGGCTTCGTAAACGATGAGATCATTGCTGAAGCAATCTGCCACCAGATGGGGCTGGAACGGATCCATTTGGCCGGCATTACCATAGAGGATACTGTATTGCGCCTGGTAGATGAGAGGGTGCTTCGCAAATACATGCTGATTCCGTATGAATTTGCGCCAGACAACCCTAATGTACTCCGCGTAGCTTTCAGTGATCCGCTGGACATGATGGCTATGGACGACCTGTCCATGATCACCGGCATGAATATTGAGATCCGGGTGACTACGGTTAAGGATGTGGCGGCGGCCCTGGACCGCTTCTTTGGCAATTCCGAAGCTATGAAGGTGGCGGATCAGTATACGCAGGAGCATAAAGAGCGTTATGGGGAGATGAACCGGGCCAGCAAAGAGGATTCCGAGGAGATCAAACAGGCTCCTATCGTTCGTTTGGTGAATCAGATCATTGAACAGGCAGTGCATAAAAGGACATCCGATATTCACTTCGAGCCCCTGGAGACGCAGCTGCGGATCCGGTATCGCGTGGATGGCGTGTTACAGGAGGCAATGCGTCACGATATCTCGCTGCTGCCGGCAATGGTAGCCCGTATCAAGATTGTGGGAGGCATGGACATTTCCGAAAAGAGAAAGCCTCAGGATGGCAGAATGACCAGCATCGTGGACCGCCAGGAATACGATATCCGTGTATCTATTCTTCCTACTGTATATGGAGAAAAGATCGTTATGCGTCTGACACAGAAGCAGGCGTTGAGCAGGGACAAGAAGGATCTGGGATTCCGGCCGGAAGAGCTGGAGAGGTTTGAGAATATATTGCGCCATCCCCATGGGATCATGCTGGTAACAGGGCCTACCGGAAGCGGTAAGTCTACTACGCTGTATACGGCGCTGAGTGAGCTGAACACGGAAGAGGTAAATATTATTACTGTAGAGGATCCTGTGGAGGCTAATATTAACGGGATCAATCAGGTACAGGTCAACGTGAAGGCAGATATGACTTTCTCGGCTGCCCTCCGTTCTATCCTGCGTCAGGATCCGGATATTATTATGATTGGTGAGATTCGAGACAATGAGACTGCAGAGATCGCTACAAAGGCGGCTATCACAGGCCATCTTGTGGTAAGTACGCTGCATACCAACAGCGCTGCCAGCACTATTACGCGTTTGGCGGATATGGGGATTGAGGATTATCTGATCGCAGATTCCGTAGTGGGAGTTATTGCCCAGAGACTGGTGCGCCGGGTATGTCCCGGCTGCCGTCAGATGGTTCCCATGGATGAAATGGAGAAAGAGGAACTGAAGATCCCGAAGGAACGCTGGGGAGAAGAAATATTAATCCCCAAGGCTACGATAGGGAAAACTGACTGCCTGCATTGCGGCGGGATCGGTTACAAAGGACGGATCGGCGTTTATGAGATCATGCCCATGTCGCCGGGGCTGAAGCGGATCATCAGCAAAGGCGGCGGCGTGGAAGAGATTGAGAATCAGGCGATCGCAGAGGGGATGAACACTCTGATCATGTCTGCCAATAAATTAGTACTGGATGGCACAACTACAATAGAAGAGGTACACCGCGTTGCTTATGACAACTAATAGAAAAGCATTTGACCGTATTTAGAGGGGAGGACAAAATGGAAATTACAATGACAAACCTGTTGCAGGTGGCCAGGGAGGTAGGAGCCTCCGATGTGCATATTACGGTGGGGCTGCCTCCGCAGATGCGTTTGAACGGTACGCTGGAGAACATCATTCCCCATGTATTGACGCCACAGGACACGCAGGCGCTGATCCTGCCGTTGATGAACGACAGGCAGATCGCTATGTTGAAAAAAGATGGAGAGGCTGACTTTTCTCACAGTGTAGAGGGACTGGGGCGATTCAGGGTAAACGCCTTTCGTCAGAAAGGCTCCTTTGCGGCGGTACTCCGTCTGATCAATACCGTGATCCCCAATCCGGAGAAGCTGGGGCTGCCGTGGTCTGTGTTGGAGCTGGCCAAGAAAAAGAGAGGGATGGTACTGGTAACAGGGCCTACCGGAAGCGGTAAGTCTACCACGCTGGCTGCTCTGATCAATATGATCAATGAAGAGCGGAAAGAGCATATTATAACAATGGAGGATCCTATCGAGTATTTGCACCAGCATAAGAATTCCATTGTCAATCAAAGAGAGATTGGATTTGATACGTTATCCTTCTCTAATGCGCTCCGCGCTGCGCTCCGTGAAGATCCGGATGTAATCCTGGTAGGTGAGATGCGTGACCTGGATACGATTTCTTCTGCCCTGACGGCAGCAGAGACAGGCCACCTTGTATTCTCTACCCTGCATACCATTGGTGCGGCTGCTACGATTGACCGTGTTATAGACGTATTCCCGCCCCATCAGCAGCAGCAGATCCGTATTCAGCTGGCGGCTGTGCTGGAAGCAGTTATCTCCCAGCAGCTTCTGCCTACCTCTGACGGGAAGGGGCGCGTGGCTGCTTATGAAGTCATGCTCACCACACCGGCTATTGAGGCGATGATCCGTGATGGGAAATCCCATCAGATCGCCTCTACGATCCAGACCAGTAAAAAAGCGGGCATGCAGACGATGGATGATGCTATCTATGATCTGTATCAGCAGTTGAAGATAACGCCAGATGTGGCAATGGAATTTGCCCAGGAGCCGGAACTTTTGAAACGGAAGCTCTTTTAAGGGGAATTATGCCTTTCTCGGCAAGTTTTTATTGTATGATATTGGTAAAAATATATAAATATTATGTGAAAAAAATGTGAATAATTTTGTTTACATAATGACGGGATACCCTTGCTATATTTCCGCTCTTGTAGTACAATAATAGACAGAATATTGCAGGATAGTGCTATATTGGACGCTTCAAAAGCCTATCCTGCAGTTGGCAAAAGAATCTATGCGTTCCTGATGGAGCGGAGAAGGAAAAGGGTGATGAATTGGCATCGTTTAACTATGTAGCGGTGACGGCCGCAGGAAAACAAAAAAAAGGAAGCCTGGATGCAACCAATGAGGAGGCTGCGAGGGCAGCCCTGAAAGCAGAAGGGTTGATCCCTATATCTGTGACGATACCAGGCGCGCTGAACCGGGAGATCAGTATCAGTATTGGTAAGAAGGTGAAGGCGAGAGACCTGTCTATCTTTTGTAAACAGTTTCAGAGCATCCTTCATGCCGGCGTAACGGTAATCCAGGCTCTGGATATGATGACTGACCAGACGGAGAATAAACATCTGCGCAAAGCTATGGAGGATGTGAAGCTTCTGGTAGAAAAAGGAGAGAATCTGGCGGATGCCATGCGCAGCCATGACGATATCTTTCCTACGATTTTGGTCAATATGGTGGAGGCCGGGGAGGCGTCCGGAAGTTTGGAGACTTCTTTTATGAGGATGTCCACACATTTTGAGAAGAGTGCGAAAACGTCCGGTATGATCCGCCAGGCGATGATCTATCCCTGCGTACTGCTGGTGGTTATCATCGCAGTCGTTGCCCTGATGCTGATCAAGATCATCCCTGGCTTTGAGGAGACCTTTGAGGGGGCCGGCACGGAACTTCCGGCCATCACACAGATCGTTATGTCCATCAGCCGGGCGCTCATCCACTGGTGGCCGGTGGTACTGGGCGTAGTCGTAGCGCTGGTATTTGCGATCCGTATGGGAGTTAAAACGGAGACGGGAGCGATCCTGCTGGGGCGCTTCACCTTGCGCTTCCCGGTAGTGGGAGATTTGGTGATCAAGTCTGCATCGGCACAGCTGGCCCGTACCTTGAGTACGTTGATGGCATCCGGCATTCCGGTGGTCAATGCGATAGAGATCGTTGCTAAGATCATGAGCAACCGCATTGTTCAGAAGGTGCTGGAGGAGACAAAGAAGGATGTAGAGAGAGGGATCCCCCTGTCTCAACCGATTGAAGCATCGGGAGTGTTCCCACCGCTGCTTTATAACATGGCCCACATTGGAGAAGAGACCGGTAATATGGAAGAGATGCTGGAGCATGCCGCAGACTTCTATGAGGAAGAAGTGGAAGAGGCAACCAAGGCGGTGACAGCGATCATGGAGCCGGCGATCATCGTAGTGATGGCCGCCGTGGTAGTTCCTATTATGTTGGCGATCATGATGCCGATGATGAGTATTTACAGCGCTGCGGAGAACGCATGATCAGATGTATTATATGGCGGAGCTGTTGCCAAGGCAGTTCTTCCTTATAATAAATATTATAATGAAAAGGAGAGTATAAAAATGAAAACACGTATCATGAACTACTTCAAAAAATTGCAGGCAAGTGAGAAGAAAGGTTTCTCCCTTGTAGAGCTGATCATTGTAATGGCTATTATGGCTATTCTGGTAGGTGTGGTTGCCAGCCAGGTAATCCCTTACATGGAGAAGAGCCGTCAGTCTAAGGATCAGCAGGTATTGTCTGAGATCAATACCGCATTGGTATCTGCTATTGCTCAGAGTCCGGTTGAGGTGAGCGACATTGATGAAACAAATTTGAGCGCACTTACTAATGCTAGTGGTAAGGGTACTGCTACAGAGGATACCAATATTGGTGACAATGTTGCAGATTTGTTGAAGGCTGGTTCTTCTGCTACTGATCTTGGCACGATTGCAGGTGATATTCAGAAGAAGTTTAAGTCTAAGGCTTATACTGCTGCTCCTGATATTTTTGTTGCCTATACTGCTTCAACAGGAACTACAGAAGTATATGTTAAGGATGATGGAAATAAGCCTTCAGGCGGATCTAAGCTGATTGCTGTATCTGAATAATCATACTACGGAATAACGATTGAGGAGCAAAGGTCATGTCATATGCAGCGATAGTTACGGCAGGATACATAATGGTATTCTTATTCGGGATTATTATCGGTAGCTTTTTGAATGTGTGTATCTTTCGGATACCGAAAAAGGAAAGCATCGTATTTCCCCATTCCCATTGTATGGCGTGTGGCTATCAGCTGCGTTGGTATGACCTGGTTCCTGTATTTAGTTTTATTTTCTTGAGGGGCAGATGCAGGAAGTGTCATGCAAAATTATCGCTTCAGTATCCCCTTGTGGAAGGTTTGAATGGAGCATTATATATCACCGTTTTCTTGGCGAACGGTTGGAACATATCCAGTCTTATATGCTGTCTCCTGACATCCGCCCTTATTGTTATAAGTGTAATTGATTTTCGTACCATGGAGATTCCCAATGGCGCCAACCTGTTTATTTTGATACTGGGGGGTATCGTGACTGTGTTGGATCGGGTTCATTGGGCAGAGCATGTGATAGGGATGGTCGCAGTAAGCGGCTTTTTGCTTATTATTTATCTTGTGACCGTGGGCCGGGGGATCGGCGGCGGTGATGTGAAGCTGATGGCAGCGGCAGGTTTATTCCTGGGCTGGAAGTCTGTGATCGCAGCATTTGTGATAGGCTGTATCCTGGGTTCTGTGATTCATGTGGTGCGGATGAAGGTTACCCATGCTGAACACGTTTTGGCGTTGGGGCCCTATTTGTCTGCAGGGATATGGATATCTGCTCTGTGGGGGCCTTATCTCGTTGATCAGTATGCAAAATTATGTGGTTTTTAGATCCCACAGGATTGACATTTTATTTCGGATGGCAGTAGTTTTGCTGTCACAGAGAGTTTAACAGCGGGCAATGCATATTACTCGTTGTTATTGATGCGTTGTTTTGACGGTTGAATTTTGTGTGATGCAAAAATATGGATACAGGGAGGAAGAGTACGTATGGCAAAACATGTACTTAGTATTGAAATTGGCCAGCAGGTGACCAAGATCGTTGAGGTTGACTACAAGAAAAAGAATCCTCACGTATATAAGGCGATAACTTTTGCTACGCCTGAGGAAGTCATTGAGGACGGTGTCATCCGCGATAAGGATGTCCTGGCAGTGGCGATGCGCAGCGAATTGAAAGAAGCAGGAATGACAGAAAAGTCAGTAGTGTTCTCCATCGCTTCCAGCAAGATCGCTACTCGTGAGGTGACGATCCCAAATGTAAAGGAGAATAAGATAGGGGCTTTGGTCCAGGCAACGGCCCAGGAACATTTCCCCATTGATTTGAATGAATATACGTTGGCATATAGCGTTCAGGAAGCTGTCAAGGATGAGAACGGAAAGGGATTCCGGATCCTGTTGCTGGCTGCGCCGGACAGCCTGATCACAAATTATTATAATTTTGCCAGCGAGATGGGCTTTAATATTGAATCGATCGATTATTATGGAAATGGCTCCATGCAGGTGCTGAAGAAGGAGATTGTCTTAGATTATTGCGCCTGCATCCAAATGAGTGGAAGCGCTACCATTGTCAATTTCATGAATGAAGGACAGCAGATCATGCAGAGGACGATTCCTATGGGGGTCTTCTCTGTGGCGGAAGCGATGGTGCTCAGTGATACCTGCCCTATTAATGATATGGATTCTGCCTGTGATGCTCTCTGCAGGGATACCTTGGTGTGCAAGACCTTCGATTACGAGGGGCTGATGGAATCTCCCATGGGCGGCCGTATGACTCAGGAACAGTGGAGCCAGATGAGTGAGAGCCAGCAGTCCAGGAAGGTAGCTACCGATGCGGTGGGGGAGATATTGCTCAGCGTGATCCGTATATTTGATTTCTTCTATTCCAAGAATCCGGGAGTGGATATTTCCGGGGTTTATATTACAGGAATGGGTTCTAAGGTACGGGGAGTTGATGAGCTTTTCAGTAATGAGCTGCATGTTCCGGCGCATCGGATGGAGCATCTGGTGAATGTGTCTTTCCCCAGGCATTTTAGCGAGGGGCTGTATAATCAGACCGAATATATTGCAGTAGTTGGTGCAGCTATGGCTCCTGTAGGCTTTGAGGCCAAGGACGCCGCCGAATTAGTGGGCCGCAAGGAAAATATGCAGACGGTACAGCTGCTCCTTGGGCTTTCTATCGTTTTGTCGATAGCTATGGTAGGCATTTCCATACTGAATTATGTTACAGCGAAGAATGATAATGAAGATCTGACGGCGCGAAAGAGTTCTTTGTCATATATTAATACTATATATACGGAGAATCAGGAAGTAAAAGGAGTTCATGACCAGCTGGCTGAAGTTTATTATATGACGGTCAGCAATAATGAAAAGCTGGATGAGCTGGTAAAAGCTCTGGAAAAGCAGCTTCCATCCACAATGACAGTGAATTATTTCCAGTCAACCGGGACTGGGATTAACATGACAATTGAATCGGATGATGATATTTCTATTGCCAGAATGTTGATGAACCTGGAAGCAATAGAAGATTCCCATCAGAGGGTGATTCTTACGGATATTGCGATTCCTTCTGTAGCAACTGTAACGGAGGACGGGAAGACGAAATATGATTTTTCTGTTTCAGCCAATTATACAGTAGACGAGAATGTGGATAGTCCCTTTGCAACGGAGGATCCCGAGCAGGAGGAACAGCCACAATAGATCGGTGAGGATATAGAAGGGAGGAAATTGTTATGAAAAAATTGTCAGACAGAGATAAAAAATTATTATACATATTAGGAGCGATTATCTTGGTAGCCGCTTCGTATTTTCTGGTATTTCAGAAGCTCAACACCAGGACTTCAGAATTAAAGGCTGATAACGGTGCGCTTCGTAATGAAGTGTCTGAGCTGGAGCGCATGGTAGCCAATCAGCAGAATGTGATCAAGAGTACGAAAGAGTATCAGGAACATATTGCAAATGCCCTTTCTGAGTTTCCTACAGAGGTGAGGACGCAGAATATCCTCTATGAGATCAATCAGATGTATAAGAAGATTGAGAATGTGGAGGTTCAGTCAGAAGGCTATACCATGAACCAATTGTTTTATCAGCCGGTGGCTCCTCAGCCGACCGCAACGGCGGCAGCGGGAACAGAGGGAGAAGCTGATGCAGAGGCCTCTGCAGAACCTACGGCGGCAGCGCCTGCAGTGTCTATTGCGCCGGATCCTTCTTCTGGTACTTCTGCAACGGCGATCACGGCGGATACACCCGCCAACCAGGTACTTAGTGATGCTGCCAATTATTATGGCTTCCGTTCAGATGTAGCGGTGGCGTTTACTGCTCCGTACAGTTCTCTGAAGAGAGTCATAGATTATATTAATGCTTTGCCGGACCGCGCTACGATTACAGATATTTCAGCCACGAAGCAGGACGATACAGATGCGCTTGCCTGCTCGATGACAGTAAGCATGTATGCGATTACCGGAACCGGCGATTATGAACAGCCGGATGTTTCGGGCATAAAATCAGGAAAGAAGAATCTTTTTAAAGGAAAGTAAAGAATTAAAGGAGTTACCCGGCGGCCGCAGGCGGCCGGGTAAACGTGTTACAGAATGAATAAGAGGTGAGTTTATGGGAGCATGGGTTTTAAAAATGAAAAAATGGAAAGAGGATCAAGAAGGTTTTACATTGATAGAACTGATGGCTACGATTACTATCCTGGCAATCATAACCATACCACTTCTTAGTTATTTCTCCGATGCGGCCGGGCATAATGCCCAGAGCCGGACGAAGCAGAGCGCAGTAGTAACGGCGCAGGATGTGTTGGAGGAGTTTAAATCAGCGCCCTATGAGATTACAGACGGGGCTGTGCTGGCAACGAATGCGCCGGATTGGACGGCGGGGGCGCCAGATGCCAATGGTGTGTACACGGCAACTAGGTCGATGACTGTGGATGACCAGAATTTTCAGGTTTCGGCGGAGATTACGCCGATCCGGGATCAGGTGAATGCGGCGGGGGATACCGTGAGTTATCAGCGGGCAGTGATCGGCAGCATGGATACTTCTAAAGATTTGCTGGCAGCGGAGACCGGTTCTTCCTTCTCCAAAGCAGTATTGTATTATTATCAGATCCATGCGGGAAAATGTGCGGAGACCGGGACGGCTCCGATCTCTTCTTCTGAAATGGAAAAATATGTCAGCCGTACGATAGTAGTGGACGTTAAGACGAATCCCAGTAAAACCGAGGAACTGATCGTGCGGGTGGATTATAAATATAGTTTTAATTCCGGGGTTTACATGGCAGCTCATGGAAGCGCTTATCCGGAAGGGATATCTGCAGCTACTCCGATCTTTGAGGAATGTCTGGAATCAGATTCTATCAAAGCAGAAAAGCTGAATAACATCTATCTGTTCTATAAGCCGCTGGGGAAGGCAGATACTATCCAGCTGGCAGATAATGGGGATGTGAATTTTAATACCAATGTGGCTACTGGTCAGATGAATCTTTATGTAGTGGCCCAGAGCAGCGTTCCCTATGGGGAACCGTTACCTGATCCCGCTTATACCAACAGGGAACCGGGATATAAGATGAATATTACCTCTACCGGCAGCTTTTTTACTGACAAAATTGGAAAGCTGTATACCAATCTCTCCAGTACCGCAGGGGATGAGCTGGGAGTTAGCGCCCTGAGCACAAAAGCGGTAAAGAGAGCGGGTGAATATACGCTGGTAGAATCAGCAGATGCAATAAGGATAGCAGATATTAAGGTGACAGTTACTTGCGGCGGTAAGGAATATGCGTCAGTAACAGGTACTAAGATTCAGAATTAGTGAGAAAGGGAGGGGCAGTATGAAAAGGCTGAGAAACGATAAAAGAGGTTCTTCGCTGGTATTAGTGTTGATCTCTATGACCTTTATGACTTTATTGGGTCTTACCGTTATTGCCATGACCATAACGAACATCAGACTGAAAGCGGCACAAAAGTCATCCCAGGTGAACTTCTATAATACGGATAATGTTCTGGATACAATAGCGGCGGGAATACAGAATGCTTCCTCGGAGGCTTCTGCCAATGCCTATGCGGAGGCTATGTCACAGTACAGCGCTACATTATCCAGCGCATCGGACTCTCTGAGAGATAGCTATACCAAGTCTTTTAAGGAAAAGATGATTAGCCTTTTCTCTAACGGGGGATGTACCCTGGCTGATGATCCCACAACAGAGTATTTCTATGAGGACGATGTATTAAAGGCATACTTGTCGGCTTCTGATGAATCCTCTTATATTCCGCATACAGACGGCCATGGCAGAATGATAGTAGATGGGGATACCATTGTACTGAAGGAAGTGGCTGTACTGAAGGAAGAGAATAGCTATGAAACAACTCTTACAACGGACATCCGGGTAGATGTGCCTGAGGTAAGCACAGATGCCCATTCAGAATATCTGGGATATGCAATTCTGGCAGACGACCAGATTATTGCCAATGCAGTAAATGCAACAGTAAACGGAAGCGTTTATGCAGGGACAGTCAGAAGAGATACCAGTAATGATACGACAGGGATCCTGGTATCCGGCAGCGGAAGCCTAGGCAATCTGACGATCCACGGCAAGAATATCATTACCCGCGGCGATGTCAAGGTGACCAATGGAGGCAGATTGGATGTAACCGGGGACGGAATCTCTTCCGCACATCTTTGGGTAGAGAATCTGCTGACAGGTTCAGGGACAGTAGCGAACCGTATCAGTATCACCGGAGAATGTAATATTGCAGATGACCTGGAGTTAAACGGTGTCAGCGATAATGTAACTTTGACAGGACAGTATTATGGCTACAATTATAAAGAAGAGTATACGACAGCGGATCTGAAGACAGAGGCATCGTACAGCAGCGCCATATCCCTGAATGGAAAAGGCGATTCGTTGGATCTGACCAATCTGGATCAGCTGATCTTATCAGGACGTACCTATATTTCCAAGCGGATATCGGATGCAGAAAAGGTGGCAGGGATCTCCAATCCGGATATTGAATTAGGAGAATCTCTTGCGGTGAAGAGTAACCAGCTGGCATACTTCGTGCCGGGGGATTTTATAGAAAATCCTGGCGTTTATGGCGGTCAGATCCAGGGCGGGCATGGTCTGCCTGGTTACGGAACGGGAACAGACAGTGATAAGTATTATTTTGAATATGGCGCACAGGGCGTATTTGCCTTCAACTATAAAAAATACAATGACTATATAGACGTACCTGGTTTTGACATTATGGATTATGTGGATCTGGCGCAGCCGCTGCAGAAATACCTCCGTCATGATTCCACAGTTGTGGACCGTGATGTAGAATATTTTTATCTGAAATTTGCAGATAAAGAAAAGAGCAGCCAATTCTATGACGTCTTCTATAGTGACAGTGTGCAGGAAAAAGTACTGGATTCCGTGAATCAGTATTATGTAGCTGATAACAGTGGAATTCTGCTGAATAATGGGGATGCGCTTTTATGCAGTTCCGGTAACATCATGTACAGTGATGGGGCCGGTGGGGATCTGAAGCTGCGTATCCAGAATAATTCAGGAATTGCCAGCGGGATTCACAATGAGGTGGCAATGGAGAAGAGTATTGAATATGTATCCCGCCAGTTATCCTTAGTGGAAGGATATTCCTCTGGCACATCCTCCTCTCTGTGGCGCCTTCCCACAGATCCTTCCCGGGATTTCTCCAAATCCGGGTTGAAGGACAACACCAATCTGTTCCGGACATTGATCCCGGATCCGGATGCGCTGACTGCTTATGAGGGAGCGCTGTATGGCGGCGTGGTAGTGGTAGCCAAGGGAGATTATGTTTGGGAAAGTTCTAAGGCCGCCAGTATGGGATCTAAGGAAGGCATCATTATTGCTACCGGGGATATTGAACTTCGGGATGATTTCAGCGGCATGGTATTGGCCGGCGGCGATGTGACCATTGGCGCAACGGGAGTGACGATCTCTTCCAATGAGGAACTTCTGGAAAAGATGTTCACAGAGGATAAGCAGGCGGCAAGCCCGATCTTCTTTAATGCATTCAGCCGTTACTTTAGAAAGTCGGTAGATGCTACAATCGGTACAGAGAGCGATGCTAAGCCGGAGAACGTATCTTACGATAACTGGACGAGAAATTAGTAAGTGACCCTTTGGGGCAGATGGGAAAGGACAGGAACTGCTTATGAGAATAGGAAAGGACAGACGGGGCTTCTCCCTGGTGGAATTGATCATTGTCATTAGTATTATGGCAATTCTTACCGGAGTGTCGGTTACTGCTATGGGCTTTATCAATTCGGGAAAGACCAAGAAAGCATCCAATGCGCTGGACAATAAACTGGATTATATCCAAACCCAGACCATGACAAAAAAAGGGACGGCATATCTTTACCTTTATGCTGCTTCGGATGGGATCTATACCTATGTCCATACTACAGATACATCCTATCCCGATGGTTTTGACAGCCGTACAGAATTGGATTCCTATATGACGTCAGAATCTATAGAAGGGAGCCGGCTTTGTGATAACAATGTGACGGTGAAGCTTACCGGACAGTCAGGCAGCGGATCTAATATCAGTCTGACATTGAATTCTGGTAATATGTTAAAGATTGGCCACTCCAAGAGTACCGGCGAGTTTATCTGCAGCAATGATGGGACTGCAGGGTCAACGGATTTTTACGATTTTATTGAGTTAGACGGTAAGCAGAAATTTTCGATTAAGATGATAAAAGCAACGGGTAAGCACTTCATAAAGAAAGGATAAAGGGGGTGATCATTCTGAGGTGGAAAGATAACCGAGGCTATTCATTAGTGGAACTGATAATATCTATGGCAGTATTCGTTCTGGTGGCCGGGGCGATTATGATGTTCATTTATTCCGGTTCCCGCAGTTACTCCTTTGCGAAGACAGAAGTAGACCTGCAGATGGAGACACAGACGCTGCTCAGCCAGATCAATACCATGATTCTGGAATCAGATAATGCAGTATATGATGCAGCGAAAAAGACATTGACATTGTATCAGATTGATACGACCAATGTGAAGAGCCCTACTTCAGGTGGGATCACTGTGGAAAAGAATTTAAAAAACAAGAAAGTGATTTATTTTGACACGGCAACCTCCAGCTTGTATCTGGAAGAATATGCGGACGACAGGACGCCGGCGTGTACCGCATCGGAAGACCGCCTGTTGGCGCAGTATATAGATTCCTTTCAGACGGTGATTGACAAAAATAAGGTTACTGTAACATTGGAAATGAAAAATAAGAGACGCAGCTATAAGGCTGATGTTACTACAAAAATGCGGAATGGATTGGTAGAGTATCCGTAATGTGGATGCAGAAAGAAAGCAAGATAGGAAGGGAAAGTACAGCGATTACTGGAGAGTGTAATAGACTGTAGAATGGAGGCAGTAGAATGAAAAGGCTATGGAAAAACGCAACGCGGAAAACAAAGATCATCAGCATGCTGGTGGTATTTGTCGTGGTATTTGGCGCTTGTTATGGTTATCATGTCTATACCGCACATGCAGATCAGTATGTGACCCGGGGGGTAATTAATGATATTGCCACATTGCCAAAGAATATCTCAGCAGACAGAGGAACACAGGAGCATCCGTTCCTTTTTCTGGAGATTGTCCCGTCAGTAGATAAGGCATCGATCGGTTACATGATCAATGGCTGCGAACCTATTGAATTTGATGAGTCTAGCCCGGCACAGGTTCGAGAGAAATATAGCGATGTGGGATTTTATGTATCCAAGGTCTTTGATGACGAATATGAGCACTATTTTGGCACAGCAGAAGAGAGGGACAAAGTCTTCCCTGGAACATGGCAGCATACAGACTCGTCCACAAGTATTGATATGTATGGCTACTATGAAAAGGTAGGAGCCAATGAAGGCAATTTCAAATATACAGAAAATTACCTGGATGGCGATGTATACCGGCCTAAGTTTACTGAGGTAGAGTTTGGGACAGGAGATTATATCTGGGTATCCTGTGTGGAAAAATCCGGAATCAATGAATGGCAGCAAGGTGATTTTAACACGATTGCCAAAAGAGATAATAAGGTTTCCAAAGAAGCGGGGACGCTGATCAGTTATCAGGAAGGTGACCGGGAGTATACAGAAAGAACCGGAATCACACATTGTTATGGTGACATGGATCATATTCACGGAGTACACAGAAACGATTTCCTCCGTACTGCCATCGGGGCAAGCGGCGGATGTTATACCCGGAAGGAGATAAGGGACTATAATGTATTAGTAAAGACGATTGAGCCTAAGGAATTGTCAGAACATCCGGAATGGGTCGATTATGCAGATTTGATCTTTATGAGCCGCTCCGGCAGCTCCTATGCTGATCGTTGGAGCAAATATAAGCATAAAATTTGGGAGACAGGGACTGCGCCTACAGAGAACTTTGGCCAGAACGGACAGGATTTTACCTGGGAAGTTGCCAAAAAGCTTTTTATGAAGGTCAATGGATTTGAGGAATACGATGGCAGTGTGTATAACTTTGCTCCCCTGTTGCTGGACTATAATGTAGTAAAGAATTCCTATTTCAATAATGCTCCTGATGCGAAGACGTATTATCTGGACTACAGGACAATGACTTCAGATACTACGATTCAGGTGGCGGACACTGGCGGATGTGATTCCAATATATGGAAATTCCTTGTAATGGATCTGTCCATGAAGCAGGAGCAGTTCTATCGCCTGTTTTTCGAGGGAAAGAGAGCGGATGGGACAACGGTCATCCAGGAGAAGGATGGAGAAGGCGTTTGTTCCGCTCAGGAAAATGAAGCTGCAAAAACCCATTGGAATTACCATACCTTTTTCCCGAATGACTATGGTTCTTTTGCTAAGTCTGAGAAGGAGAAAGAGGAAACTAGGGCGTTATATGGACTGTATCCCAGCTTTGAATTAGGGGCGGGTACCGATAATGCCAACTTGGGTCTGAATGGATTTACCTTTATGTTTAATGCAGATAACCTGATGACCCAGCTGAGTACGACTGGTTCTGTGAACAAGAATCCTGCTACTCAGGATGCTTTTGACTGGTGGGCAGAAGAAGGAAATGATATGGGGAATAGCATGAATCCTCAGGATCTGCTCCACTATCTGCTGCAATACAGAAGGGATAGAGGCGGCGATGATGGAAGAAGATACCGGGATAAGAAGAAGATCCGGGTATTGGAGATCGAGCCTTGCAATAGCTTTACTCTGTCAGAACTGTATCTGATGTATTATCTGGCGCCTTCCAAATACAGCGGCGGTATTGAAATTGATTATATGACCACCCAGGAATTTAATGGAAGCAAAAAGGATCTCAGCGGAGAATACGATTTTGTGTATATTGGAATGAACACAGATAAGTTTAATCTGTCCGATCCACAATATGTAACTTATGACTATCTGATCAATCAATGGGGCGGTATGACCACGGGCAATCAGAAGTTTGTAAGGTATAATGACGGAAAGAATGGTAATTGGAATGGTAACAGTGATGATAAGCTGTGGGGGAAGACATATCTCCATGTAGGAGATCAGATCGAAGCTGCCAAAGGTTCGCCTTACCGTTTGTCCGGCGATGATATTACAAGCATTAAATGGAAGCAGCTGAGAAATTATGCGCTGGCCGGGCATCCGGTAGTGGTTGACGAGTGCCTGTATGCAATAGATTCTCCTCTTCATCACAGGACGGTAGATTCTACTTCCAATATTGAGCGTCTTGTAACGAATAAAGAAATACGCAAGCTGGATAATTTTGTGAAGCTGACAGAGCTGGAGCAGGCGTTGGATATGGCAGCGATTGAAGGCGCTGATGTTAGCATTACGGGATGGCCTGCAGAGTACAGTGACAGGGATATCACCAGCCTGACCGATGAAGGCAGTGAAGAGGTCAGCGTTAAGGCAAAGCAGAAGCTGAACGGCACCACTTTGGATTTCGCCTTTGAGATTGGATACAGTGAAGAAGGCGAGAATTATGCAGTGAAGCTTTTGGTAGATACGAATTATGACGGTGTGCTGACAGAGTCCGGAGAGGCTAACGAGGTTGTATATAACAGTTACGATGCTGAGACGGGAAGCGGCACCACATACAGCTGTGGAAAGATGGAGGAAGATGAGACCGGTAAGCTGGTTGAAGTACCGGCCAAGTATACGCTTTCTTATGATATTAAAGATATTCCTAATGGCAGGAGAAACGGTGCGATCGCATGGAAGATTGTGATCTATTCCCTGGATAAGGAAGAATATTATTATCAGAAATCCGGCACCTCATGGTATGGGGCGGCAACGGATGATAAGGGAAATGCGCCAGGGAAATATAATATTAATGTGCTTCAGGTCGTAGCGGATGATGACCAGGCAGGAAAGATGAACCTGGAGTCCCAAAATGAGTTGTTTACCCAGTATGCAGAGAATCTGGATGATTATAAGATTACGGTGACTACTAAGTCTTTAAAAGAGTACATTAGGGACTTCCAGACGGTAAACAGCGGTGAGTATAATGCTACATTGCGGGAATCCTTTACTGGCGCAGGATCTTCCTATTATTATCCTAAGGCTTATGAGGATTACAATGTATTATTGATCAGCTGTGGCATGGAGTTACAGAATGCAGACAATTCCTGTGGCGCTGCAGCTTATCCGGTATATCTGGCCGCTCAGGGAAGCAGTGTTCTGTACACCATGGATGCTGTGGAGGATTCTGAGAAAGCGTCCAGTCAGTTGACGGGAGGGATTAAGGAAGCGTTAAACCAGTCCCGCTTTACGGATACTTCCTATGCAGATATTGCCAGTTATTCTACCGGCCAGTCGTCTGGCGCTGAGAAAAAGTATTATGACCTGGGAGATTATGGCAGCCTGGAATATACGTACTATAAAGCAATGCAAAAAGGAAATTCTTCCAATAGCCTGATGGCTTATTCCAATGAACTTTGGAAGAAGATTGGCGAAGAGCAGAAGATGGAGTTTGGCGTAGGAGAGCAGAAGGCCAAGAAAGCTACGCTGGTGAATGTGGGTACGATCACTACGTATCCGTATATGATCGATGATACGATCAGCATTGCAGGGACACAGGCTCAGACCTTCCAGCTGAACCTGGAGAAGCCGTATGCAAATGTATGGTACTGCCTGGGAGGCCCGGATAATACCACCTATGGCATCTCGCCCAATGATGCAGTAAACAACTATTATCTGTATTCCTCTGAGAATGTAACATACTCTGGTATTGACCTGAAGAATACCGAGAGTGATATGGAAATGAAGTTGTTTATCAATGCGCTGATTGGTACGTATGAGGCAGCATATCCGGTACCCTATGTTACGATAGATAAGGTACGCAATGTGGATAAGGGAGAGGATGAGTCCTTGTCTCTGTCCATTAATGAGGCACAGGAAAGACACTATAAAGTAGATGTTCCTACTTCTACGCAGGATGTGGATATTACACAATTTAAGGAGTATGTACCAGGCAGCCAGATCCTTCCCAAGAAGACTTTGGCGCCGCCTACTCCATCGCCTACGCCTACAGCTACGCCTAAGCCATCGGCGCCTCCGGCAACGATCAATCCGGATGTGGAGGAGACAGCTGCTCCGGAACCGGTAGGGACGCCGGAAGCAGATGATATCCTGCTTCAGTATGAGAATACAGCGGGCTCCAATGGAGTTTCCTTCCAGACGGGCAGCCAGTATGGAACCAGTTGGCTGGAAGACGCCAGTGACGATGCAGTGATTGTTATTAAGTATACTTGTACCGATGCCAGCGTCTCCCCTTCTACCAGGCTATTCCAATGGAGAGGGGCGAAAAATGACTGGAATAATGTAGGACCGGCTTATGAGGCATGTCAGGAGGGATCTTCCGATCCTACGGAGATCCAGACGGCCAAAACAACTTATGGAGAATTAAAGCAGGCGTTTACATCGCCGGTAGATCCCGGTGCAAGTGCAGTATACCTGTATCTGGAGTCTCTTGATTGGAGATCAAAGCTGCTGAGTGTTACTGTATATAAGGATAGTGCGGCAGCGCTGCGGGGCGAACAGAATCATGGAGGAACCGGTGACGGTTCTGGAGGAGATCCCAGCGGCCCGTCCTCGGATAAGGATAAGGATAATGAATTGAAGCCATCCAAGTTTGAGGATGTCACTGGTGAGAATATTATGGATCAGGAAGATGTACATTACACCCATAAGATCTTCTTCACGCCATATGACGCTTATCTGCACAATGGCCCGATTCAGAGCCTGCGGATTTCTATGGTGAATGATGTAGGGGAGGAGCAGGAATCCCTGGGCAATATAAAGTATGTATACAGACAATACAAAGACAGCAAGGGTACGCTGCATATTGAGCGCTATGAAATGTCAGAAGCGGGATATTTTGATATTCCCAGTGGCAATTATTTGACGGATAATGTACAGTATTTTGTATTATACAGTTCTGCATTAGCCGGTGGGGATTATCATTATCTGAGATTTGACATAGCCAATAGGAAGAAGTATGGCGTGACTTATCTGGATATTCAGGAAACTGTGGAACAAGTAGACCGGGCATCCGATGTCTATGTATTCCCGTTGGATTGATCGGCGGCAATAAGAAGAGAAACCAAAAGGCGTCTCCCGGAAGGGAGGCGCCTTTTAAGCTGCTGCGTATAAGTTCAATGACATAGGTTCCATGAAAGCTAGGTTCCATGGAAAGCTAGGTTCCATGAAAGCTGTTTGCTTTAGCGATTGCCGTACATTTTTTTGTAGTAAGTCTGATATTCTCCGGAAATGATATTTTCCCACCAGGTCTTATTGTCCAGATACCATTGGATGGTCTTTTTGATCCCTTCGTCAAAAGGAGTGGCAGGGAGCCAGCCCAGCTCTTTGTGGATCTTGGTAGGGTCGATGGCATATCTGCGGTCATGGCCGGGTCGGTCGGTCACATAGGTGATCAGATCCTCGGATTTGCCCAGCTGCGCCAGGACTGTCTTGACAACTTCCAGGTTGGTGCGCTCATTGTGGCCGCCAATGTTGTAGACTTCTCCGGGGGTGCCCTTGCGGATGATCAGGTCGATGGCGATACAGTGATCCTCCACATAGAGCCAATCCCTGACATTTTCTCCTTTGCCGTAGACAGGAAGGGGCTTGTCGTTCAACGCATTGGCGATGATTAATGGGATCAGCTTCTCAGGGAAGTGATAAGGCCCGTAATTGTTAGAGCACCGGGAAATCGTGCAGGGCATTTTGTAGGTCCTGGCGTAAGCCTGTACCAAAAGGTCAGCAGATGCTTTCGATGCAGAATAAGGACTGGAAGTATGGATCGGCGTCTCCTCGGTAAAGAACAGGTCTGGCCTGTCCAGGGGAAGATCGCCGTACACCTCATCGGTAGACACCTGATGGTATCTCTGGATCCCATATTCCCGGCAGGCGTCCAGCATCACGCTGGTACCGATAATGTTTGTGCGAAGGAAGATCTCAGGATCTGTAATGGAGCGGTCTACATGGCTCTCCGCAGCGAAATTCACTACCACATCCGGTTTTTCCTCTGCAAATATCTTGTAGATGGCTTCCCGGTCTGCAATATCCGCTTTTATAAATTTAAAATTGGGCTTGTCCATGATCGGTTCCAATGTCTCCAGGTTGCCGGCATAAGTCAGTTTATCAATGCAGATGATCCGATCCTCTGGATACTTGCCAGTCATGTAGTGACAGAAATTACCGCCGATAAAGCCGGCGCCACCGGTTACAATAATCTTCATAATATCCTCCATTCTGTGCCGCTCTGCCAGATCCTTTGGCTGGAACAGCCTCCTGCGGCGATTTTAAGTATTTATAGTAGATTAATATAAGATTTTTCCCTCTGCCACCTGTTTCAGATGCTTGCCATAGGTGGACTTACCGTAAAGTTCAGCAGATTCGATCAGCTTATTTTGATCGATCCAGCCGTTTTTGTATGCAATCTCTTCTACGGCAGAGATCTTGATCCCCTGTCGGTTCTCAATGACGCGGACAAATTCTGTGGCGTCTGCCAGGGCGTCCATGGTGCCGGTGTCTAACCAGGCATATCCCCTTCCCAGGGTTACTACATTCAGGCAGCCTTCTTCCAGGTACATGCGGTTCAGGTCGGTAATCTCCAGTTCTCCCCGGGGGGATGGCTTTACCTTTTTGGCCAGTTCCACTACGCGGTTGTCATAAAAATATAGTCCGGTGACACAGTAATTGGACTTGGGATGTTCTGGCTTTTCTTCAATCGAGATTGCTTTGCCGGCTTCGTCAAATTCTACGATACCGAAACGCTCAGGGTCATCCACGTAATAGCCGAAAACGGTAGCTCCCTGCTCCCGCTGGGCTGCTTCCCGCAGATGCCTGCCCAGCCCGCTTCCATAAAAAATATTATCTCCCAGAACCATAGCGCAGGAATCGCCGGCAATAAATTCTTCGCCGATCAGGAATGCCTGAGCCAGCCCGTCAGGGGAAGGCTGCACTTTATATTCCAGTCTGATACCGAAATTACTGCCATCCCCCAAAAGCCGCTGGAAGTTGGGCAGATCTGTCGGCGTAGAGATGATCAGGATATCCCGGATGCCTGCCAGCATTAGCGTGGAGAGGGGATAGTAGATCATGGGCTTGTCGTATACAGGCAGAAGCTGCTTGGATGTGACCATCGTTAAAGGATATAGTCTAGTACCGGAGCCCCCGGCGAGAATGATTCCTTTCATAAGAACCTCCTGTTTTTATTTATTATTCTCTATTCATAACTAATATATTATAACATTTTTACCAGTTGAAGCAATACCTTTTTCCAGCCCTCCCATTTTACTGATTAAGGTTGTCAGGGAAGTCTTTTCGGTATATGATAGGAAATAGAAATATTTTTATAGAAAAGAAAGGGAAAGGAAAGCGTTATGGAGAGATATTTTGGAGAGAGTACGCCGAAGCTGGGATTTGGTTTGATGCGTCTTCCCAAGGGAAAGCAGGGCAAGATTGATATGGAACAGACCAAGGAAATGGTGGACCTGTTTATGGAGGCGGGCCTGAACTATTTTGATACGGCGTATGTATACGATGATGGGGATTCGGAACGGGCGGCAAAGGAGGCATTGGTAGACCGGTATCCCAGGGAGAGTTATACCCTGGCGACTAAATTATGCGCCTGGATGGGGGAACACAGTGAAAAGGCAGCCAAGCAGCAGTTCTATACCAGCCTGGAGCGTACGGGAGCCGGATATTTTGACTACTATTTGCTTCACGCATTACAGGCATCGAATTATAAGGTATATGATGAGTACCATATTTGGGACTTTGTGAAGGAACAAAAGGCGAAGGGGCTGATCCGCCACTGGGGATTTTCCTTTCATGCTACGCCGGATATTTTGGATGAGATCCTGACTGCCCATCCTGATGCGGAGTTTGTCCAGCTTCAGTTGAATTATGCGGATTGGGAGAACCCGGATGTAACGGCCAGGGCCAATTATGAGGTGGCCCGCAGGCATGGGAAATCTATTGTAGTTATGGAGCCGGTAAAGGGAGGCGCCCTTGCTGAGCCGCCCAAGGATGTACAGAAGATTTTAAAAGAAGCAGATCCCGGGGCGTCCTATGCCTCCTGGGCGATCCGCTACGCAGCTTCTCTGGATGGGATCATTACCGTCTTGTCCGGTATGTCCGATCTGGAACAGATGAAAGATAATCTTTCCTATATGAAGGAATTTCAGCCTTTTAATGCCAGGGAGCAGGAGGCGATCCGGAAAGCACAGGAGGCGATCAGAGGAAGCCAGTCTATTCCCTGCACTGCCTGTCATTATTGTACTGCCGGATGTCCTAAGCAGATCCCGATCCCGGAGATCTTCGGAGCCAGGAATAAACAGCTGGTATGGGGGCAGCTGGAGGAAGGCCGGAAGGAGTATGAGAAAGTAACAGCCGGCGTGGGGAATGCGGCGGATTGCATTGCCTGTGGCCAGTGTGAAAGCACGTGCCCCCAGCAATTGAAGGCGATCGAATATTTGCGGGATTGTGCGTCTGCCTTTGCGCAATCTTCCGTATGAGGTATTGACGGAGCATGACAACAGGAAAGAAGGGAAATGGCATGAAGATATTAGTGACAGGGGGAGCCGGATTTATTGCGAGCCATACCAATGTGGAACTTTTAAATGCAGGATATGAAGTTGTTGTTTTAGATAATCTGCTCAATTCCAGTCCGGAGTCTGTCCGGAGGGTGGAAAAGCTGACAGGGAAAAAGATTACCTTTTATCAGGAGGATCTGCTCCATGAGGAAGCTGTCTGCAAGATATTTGAGGCAGAAGGCTTTGACGGTGTGATCCACTTTGCCGGACGGAAGGCGGTAGGCGAATCCTGTCAGATTCCCCTGGCCTATTTTGATAATAATATTACGGGCACATTAAACCTGCTAAAGGCGATGGAGAGGTATGATGTGAAAAAGCTGGTGTTCAGTTCCTCTGCAACGGTATATGGACAGCCGGAGACAGTCCCTATCCGGGAGGATTTCCCTCTGTCGGTATCGAATCCGTATGGGCGTACGAAGCTGATGATCGAAGATATGCTGCGGGATATTTATCAATCCGACCATAGCTGGGATATTGCATTACTCCGTTATTTTAACCCCATCGGAGCGCATGAAAGCGGAGAGATCGGGGAGGATCCCAATGGGATCCCCAATAACCTTCTTCCCTATGTGGCAAAGGTGGCTGCCGGCCAGCTGGAATGTATCCAGGTGTTTGGAAACGATTATGATACGCCGGACGGCACCGGTGTGAGAGACTATATCCATGTGGTGGATCTGGCCCTGGGACACATTAAGGCATTGGAAAAGCTGAATACGCATCCGGGGTTAGTGACTTATAATCTGGGTACCGGCGTGGGATATAGCGTGCTGGATGTGATCCACAACTTTGAGAAGGCCTGTGGCAAGAAGCTGCCTTACCGGATCACAGGGCGCAGGCCTGGGGATATCGCCACCTGTTATGCAGATCCGGCGAAGGCAAAGAAGGAGCTGGGCTGGGAAGCAAGATGGGGGATTGAGAAGATGTGCCAGGATGCCTGGAGATGGCAGAGCAATCATCCCAATGGTTACAGGAGCTGAGGGGGAACATGAGATATCAAAAGCCAGGCCATACGAAGATTTATCAGGAATATGAATATGTGGTGACTTCCGCAGGAGTCACCATTGTTGGATCTGTGGGAGAGGAAGCCTGTCTGGAGCTGCCGGCCTTTCTGCCCCTGGAGGAAGGGGAATTGCCGGTTACTGCATTGGCTCCCTATGCCTTTTATGATCACCGGGAATTGGTACAGGTCAAGATTCCGGACAGTGTGTCTTCCCTGGGAGACCATTGTTTCTATGAATGCAGGAATCTGGAGGAATTATGGCTGTCCGACCGGATAAGGGATGTGGAGGATGGCGCCTTTAAGAATTGCGAAAGGTTATCCCGGGTCCGGATTCGCATGCTCTGCCACAGGAGCAGCTGCATCAAAGGCATCCTGAGAGAGCAGAACCGCCGCTTGGAGCTGACATTGGATCATATATGGACAGGGCAGGAACCCGTCCCCAGAGCCCGGTTGATCTTGCCACGCTATCAGCTGGATTATGAAGCCAACGTAGAAGCGAGGATCATTAACCAGATCACATATGGTTCCGGGATCCATTACCGGGAATGCCTGACAGAGGCAGATTTTGATTACCGGGAATATGACAGATGTTTTGAGGTGGCGCAGATGCAGGATACGCCAGATACTCTGATCCGGCTGTGTGTCTGCCGTCTGGCTTATCCCTGGCAGCTTTTGCCGGAACGGGCCCGGGCATACCGGGAGTATCTGGCCCGGAATCTCCGGCAAGTGGTAGAGTGGGCTTGCGGCAGGGAGCGGATGGATGTATTGGAGGTGCTGGCAGGGCAGGGGCTTCTGGAGAAGGAGGAGCAGGTCCAGGAAGCGTTAGATGCGGCTCACGCCTCTGGGAAGATCCCTTATATTTCTTATTTGATGGAATATCGGAGCAGGAAGATGGGAGGACGGGCACAGGAGCCAGGGGAAGGGCGCTGTGGGAGAAAGGGCCGTTTTACGTTATAAGTGGGTGTTGTGGAGTGGAGACCGGTTTGAGATCAAGGGCGGCGCGTGGAAAGAGATAGGAGATATGAGGGAATGGATAGAAGGGAATGGAAAAGCCCGAATACAGATCAAGAGGGAAGGAGAGATACAGCGGCCGGCAAGATGGAACAGCTGGGCAGGGAGATCCTGGATTCTGCGAAAAGGGAGCTGTATCTGTCCATGCAGTTCCTGGATCTGGCCTTTGGCACATTGGAGCCTCAGATGGACCGGAGAACCTTCCTGATGGGAACGGAGGGACAGAAGCTTTATTTTAATCCGGCCCGGCTGGGGGAACGCTATCTGGAAAATCCGGTCCTGGTACAAAGGGCTTATCTGCATTCCATCCTGCACTGCATCCTGGGGCATATGTTTTCTGAGAATATAGAGGCAGGAGAGGACTGGGAGCTGGCCTGTGATATTGCAGTGGAATATGTGATCGATCATCTGGACTATGCCTGTGTCCGCCAGGTCATCCCGCCGGAGCGGCAGGAACTGTATGAGCGGTTGGAAAAGGGATATCCGGTAGTGACGGCGGAGGCGGTGCTGGATTATCTGGGAGAGCGCCCTGAGATCCTGGAAAAGAGAATGCTTTTTCTGGCAGACGACCATGGATACTGGGAGAAAAAGGGACAGGAGGGCAGGGAGGAAGACGGGAAGAGAAAGCAGGAGAAGGAGAAAGGGAGCTGGGACGGCGGAAAAGACAGGAGGCAACAGGGCGGGCAGAAGGTCAATTGGGCCAGGATCAGTGAAAAACTCCAGTTATCTCTGGAAACTTTCCACCGTTCCCAACACAAGGAGGCGGCCGCCTTATATCAGGAGTTGGCGGTCCACAATACCCCCCGGGCAGATTATGAAAGCTTTTTGCGGCGTTTTACGGTGGTCCGGGAAGAACTGCAGATGGATGAGGACAGTTTTGACCCTGTGTTCTATCATTTTGGGATGGAGAGATATGGGAACATGCCCCTGATCGAGCCGTTGGAATATAAAGAGACCGTCAAAATCCATGAATTTGTTATTGTGCTGGATACCTCCGGCTCCTGCTCCGGCAGGCAGATCCACCAGTTTATGGAGAAGACGATAGGTCTCCTGCATACCTCCAGCTTTGCCCAAAGGACGGCTATCCATATATTGCAGTGCGATGACCAGGTGAATGAGGACATTTATTTGGAGGATCCCGGGCAGATGGAGGAATATCTGAGCCATATGGTGATAAAGGGGCATGGAAATACAGATTTCCGGCCGGCCTTTGCCTATGTCGAGGAACTCCGGGAGAGAGGGGAAATGAAGAACCTTCAGGGGCTGCTTTATTTTACGGATGGATATGGCCGTTATCCGGGAAAGAGGCCGGATTATGATGTAGCGTTTATCTTTCCCCAGGAGGATCCCGACAGGCCGCCGGTACCTGCCTGGGCTATAGAGACTGTCCTGAATTGAAACAAGAGAAAGGAAGAAGCGATGAATATTAGGGAGGCAAAGGAAGAGATCAGAAATACGATCCAGGCTTATCTGGCCAAAGATGAATTGGGAGAGTACAGGATCCCCCAGAGGCATCAGAGGCCGGTACTTTTGATGGGCCCTCCCGGGATCGGTAAGACAGCCATCATGGAACAGATTGCCCGGGAATGCCGTATCGGCCTGGTGGCATATGCGATCACTCATCATACGCGACAGAGCGCAGTGGGGCTTCCGGTGGTGAAGGAACGCTCCTATGGGGGCAAGACGTACTCGGTGACAGAATATACTATGAGTGAGATTATTGGCGCAGTCTATGAGAAAATGGAGATTACGGGGCTGAAAGAAGGGATTCTTTTTATTGACGAGATTAACTGTGTATCGGAAACTCTGGCGCCTACCATGCTGCAGCTGCTCCAGGCAAAAACTTTTGGGAACCACCGGGTTCCCCAGGGATGGGTCATCGTTGCGGCAGGGAATCCGCCGGAATATAATAAATCTGTACGGGATTTTGATATTGTCACCCTGGACCGGGTAAAGCTGCTTTCCCTGGAGGTGGATTATGAGGCCTGGAAGGACTATGCTTACCGGCGGCAGATCCATCCCGGGATTTTGTCTTATCTGGAACTGAAAAAGGAGTGCTTTTACCAGATTCACGCTACTGTGGATGGAACGGAATTTGTCACTGCCAGAGGATGGGAGGATCTCTCAGAGCTGCTGTGGGCCTATGAGGAATTAAAGCTGCCGGTGCACTATGAGGTAGCCGCAGCCTATCTTCACAGCAGTAAAGTATCCCAGGATTTTGCAGCCTATTATGAATTGTATCAGAAGTATCGTCAGGAATATCCGGTGGAGCAGATCCTGCAGGGACGGCCGGGAGAGCTGCCTGGGCGGCTGGAGCAGGCTCCCTTTGATGAGCGGCTCAGCATGATCAGCCTGTTGTTAGGCAGACTGAATGAGGAGTTTGTCCTGGTGTGGGAGCAGGAAGAATATCTGAATAAGGTGTATGAAGCCCTGCTCACCTGGAAAGACAGGATCGGTCAGAAGGAGGGAGGCGGAAAGCCGCTGCTGGAGCTGGTTATTGAGGATTTTGCCCGCCGCAGCCAAAGGGAAGAGGAAAGCGGCCTGTTGGAGGAGCGGCAGG
>CANPZE010000030.1 GCA_947589315.1 uncultured Lachnospiraceae bacterium
TTATGCAGTTCTGGGAGCAGCTTTCCGCCTGCCTGGGTCATGGTTCTAAGACTTGGGAGATCCATGCGGAAGAAACGGAGACGGTCCAGCATCTCATATGTGTATGGAACTCCCCCAAAGGATGTCGCCTGCCGCTCCTTAAAGAACTGCCAGAACTCCTTCTGCATCAGGCCCTTATCTGTCACCAGGATCGTCGCGCCCACAAGCAGGTGGCTGTTAATGACGGAAAGACCATATGTGTAGTTCATGGGCAGCGTGGTGATAGGCCGTTCAGTTTCATCTAATTCCAGATACTGGACAATAGACCGAGCATTCGCAAGAATATTGGCGTAGCTCTGGCGGACGAACTTGGGACTTCCTGTAGAACCGGAAGTTGTAAGCAGGAGACCAAGATCCGGATGGAGCGGATACTCCTTTCCATAACCAGTCTTCAGAAGGACATAGCCGTAAGAAGCATATACCCGCCCCATGCCGACAAACTCCTCGGCCTGCGATTCCGGCATCCAGAGATACTTCGGCTGATAGGCCGCAAGAAGGCCGTCCAAAAGCTCCCTTTCCAGATGGGCGTTCAGAAGCACCGGGACGATACCTGCGTTCAGGAATGAGACATACCCGGCCACGGAACCGATTGTATTCTGGCAGAGAGCGAAGACCAGACAGCGGCCGCCTGCAACGACGGCAATCTTCTTTCCTTCTTCTATTAATTCACTATAGGTCATGGACTGTTTATACTCATCCAATACGGCAGTGTTATCATGATATTCTTCAAGGTTCCAAAGCATAGATTTCCTCCCGGGAAAAACCTGTAGTGTATTTTCTTCCCTTTATGATCTGGAATACTAATTAGAATTCAATATTGTAATTCTTTTCCAATATCTCCTTGCCTTTCGTAAAGGAACTGAAATCAATGATGTCATCCGTATCCATCATAATGTCAAAGGTATCTTCCAGAGCCGCGATAAGACCCATATGGCCAACAGAATCCCATTCACTGATTGCCTGGTATTCCAGACCTTTCGCTTTGTCAGCATCAACCCCAAAGGTCTCCGTAAATACATTCAGATACTTTTCGTAATTCGTCATAAATCCATCCTCCGTTATTGTGTTTTTATCTGCATTCAAGGTCGGACTCTTCAATCACCGTATCCGCCTCGATATTGCACCTGGCTATCTTCCCGACCAGTTCATCCATCCGTTCCGGCGGGATCCCCGTACCCGGGCGTTTCACATCGAGATCTTCCCTCTTCAGGATCTCCCCCGCTGATATATCCCTAGCCGCTATGACACTGCGCCGCATATTCCTGCGCTGTGCATACTCCTCCGGTAGCACTGTCCTCTCCTTTGAACCCAGTGCCAAATGGATGTTACGGCAGTCAGATACCAGTTCTCTAAACGCATCCGGCTCCATCGCCATCTGGTTATCCATACCGATCTTCTTTGAATCAAGTGTGATATGCTTCTCCAGAACCGCAGTTCCCAACGCGACCGCCGCGACCGCTGCCGCACTTCCCAGCGTATGGTCCGAGAAGCCCACCGGATAATTCGGAAACCTCTCCCTCAGGCCTATAATATTATTCAGGTTAACCGTCTCCACTTTCGCCGGGTAGATGGACACGCAGTGGAGCAGGATGATCTGCCTGTTTCCTGTACTCTCCAGAGTACGCACTGCCTGTTCCACTTCTCCGATTTCCGCCATTCCGGTAGACAATATCACCGGAAGCTGTTTGTTCCCTATATATCGCAGAAACTCCAGGTTGTTGATTTCCATAGATGCGATCTTAATAAATGGAACCCGGCATTCATTAGCCAGGAAATCGACTTCCTCCTCAGAATAAGGAGTAGAGGAAAAACTTATCCCTTTTTCCATACAGTAAACGGCCATCTCCTTCAGCTGTCCCGGTGTAAGGGACAGTTTCCTGACAAACCGTTCTGCAATCGGATTCTTCTTATAATAGGATTTTGAATATAGGGACCGCGCCGACCATGACTGAAATTTGACACAGTCACAGCCTGCGGCAACCGCAGCATCAATCATCTGCCGGGCTGTCTCCACATTCCCATTATGGCTGCTGTTCACCTCGGCAATAATATACGGCCTCCCATAATCGGAGACCGTCTTCCCATCCTTCAATATGAGTTTTCCCATTATGTACCTCACTGTTCTATCGGTTCAATGACCATTTCTTCCACAAACACTTTTCTGTCCATGAAAGGTGAAAGATCCTCCAGAGGCCGTTTCACCAGCCGTCTCGCGCTGTTCATGGCAAAGGAACTGTGCAGATAAGGCTGATCCTCCCGGCACATCACCTCGCAGATGCAGGGCGAAGCCATTGCAAGTACCTGCCGGATGCTCTGGGACAGTTCATACTCTCCCCGTATCTGTGCATACGGGATTCCAAAGCTCTCTGCGATCTTCCTGAAATCCGGGGCGCCCAAGCCGTCCGACGGATCATTTCCAATCGTCCTCTGCCGGAACAGGTCCCTCTGGCGTCTGCGGATTACGGCATACATATTGTTATTGATCACAAAGATCTTCGCGGGAATCTTATGCCAGCTGACGACCTGCAGCTCCTGCATGTTCATCATAAAGGAGCCGTCTCCGACCACTGCTGTAATATTCTTCTTTCCTGCAAAATAGGCCCCGATCACGGCAGGTATGGCATACCCCATGGCCCCCTGCGCAGCGGGAAACAAGCACCGCTGTCCATTCTTGTATTTAACCGTAGAAGGGATGATCAGTTCCTCAAACCCTGCATCTGTGACTACCACAGCGTCATCCGGCAGACAGCCTGAAAGCACATCAGAAAAATAGTATAGGTCCAAACCAGAAGCCTGCGTGTTACGTCCCTTAAGGAATTCTTCCTTCGAGATATCAAAAATTTCCTTCCAATGCAGACACTTTTCGATCCATTCGCTGCAGTTTACAGTCGGCTGGCATTCCATCAGACACTCTAAGAACCGGCCTGCGTCGCCTTCCACCAAATGGTCAATATGCGCCCCTTTTTTTCTGTGTTCATTCCCGTCAATATCGACCACCGTGACCTTCGCTTCCCTGGCAAATTTTTCAGGTTCCGCTCCGATCGTCTGTGAACACAGCTTTGAGCCCAGAACCAGCAGATAATCTGCATTCTGTACCACGAAATTTCCTGCACGACTGCCCCCGAGGCTACCAACAGCACCGATAGAGAGCCTGTTTCCGGAGCCATAAGTGTCAGCGGCGGATGTCGAGAATACAACCGGAAGCGGACACATTTTGAGGAATTCGCCAAGCTTATCCTGCGCCCCAGCGCTCCGCACACCGCCCCCGATGAACAGCACCGGACGCTTTGCCCTCTGCATCTCCTCAACTACCTTCCATGCATAATCGCGCAGGAATTGGGCTGTCCCCGAGGGAACCTCCGGCTCGTACCGCCTGAGAGACTCCGGTTCGATCCTCATGTTCTGGACATCCAGCGGAATGTCAATCCATACCGGTCCTTTCCTTCCGGAATTTGCCAGGCATATCGCTTTATCCATTTCATAAGCCACTTCCGCCGCATCCGTTAGCATGACTGCGTATTTGGTTACCGGCTTTACGATGCTGATAATGTCTGCCTCCTGAGAGCCATAGGTACGGATCGGAAGCCCAGTATACCGGGTTGTTTCATGCAGCATATGTTGCCCTGACAGGAAAATACATGGAATATTATCCTGCCACGCACACAGGGCTGCAGTCACAGCATTTGTTGCCGCACAACCGGTGGATACCAGACAGGCCCCCATCCCGTCCCTGGCAGACGCATACGCCATTGCCGCATAGGAAACGCCCTGCTCGTGATAAAGCGATATTCCTTCCATTTTACTATTCCTTGCGACCGCATCCGTCAGATATAGGATCCCCCTACCGGTAATCAGGAATATCCTTTTTATCCCTTCCTGTGTAAGCCTATCGATTATGTAATCGGCAACCCGTTCCATTTCCTCTTCTCCCTATACTGTTTCCCATTATTTATCAGCTGTCTTGGGTTTAAACTGATTAAATACATCCGGAATGATGATAACTGACTCAAGTTCACATGCCAATTCACTGTCGATATATCCTTTCACTTGTCCCTTACACAGCCCCCGCCGGAAAGACAGGATTTCAGCCTCCATAATCAGCCGATCCCCAGGCCGTACCTCTTTATGGAATATACCTGCATGCTTATAACCATGCACAATCTTTCCTTCCATCCCAGGAGTTGTAAGGATCGCTACTGTAAGCATCTGTGCCATAGCCTCCGCCTGAAGGCACCCCGGCATGTTGGGATCTCCCGGAAAATGTACCGGGATCCACCATTCGTTATTAGTCAGGTTCTTATAGCCTTTCGCCGACTTACCAGGCACGACTTCCGTCACCCTATCTATCAGGAGAAACGGATATCTGTTTGGCTGATATTTTAAAAGCTCTGTTTCATTTAATGAAAATGCCTCATGCTGCATATCTGATCTCCTTTCCAGCGATCAGAATGCCAACTGATAATACAACATCAGCTATACGCTTACTACAATAAATTACCCCCCCGATCGGGGAATAAGTTTTGTCATCACATCCGGAACTGCCACTTCAAGTTCAAGCGAGCATGCTAACTCTCCATTCACATATCCTTTCACATATCCCTTTGCCAATCCATGTCGGAAAGAATCTAGTCTTGCATCGATATCCAGTCTGTTTCCAGGAACTATTTTTTTTCTGAAACGCGCATTTTTAATCGATATAAAGCCTGTCTTTTTTCCCTTGTTATCTGGTAATGTCAAAAACGTCATCAGAAAAACCTGCGTCAATGTTTCTATCTGGATAAAGCCCGGAACATTTGGTTCATCTGTAAAATGGGCTGGGAAAAACCATTCATTATATGTAAAGTTCTTATAACCTTTTGCCGACTTTCCAGGAATCGCCTCTTCAATAACATCTACAAAGAAACAAGGATAGCGATTTTTCTGATATTGCTGGATCGCATATGCGTCTATGTTTCTGATAACATTGTCCATATTCTATCTCCTTATTGTACAAGCATTACAAACCATCAATTTGCCAAAACAAGTAGCGGTTATCTCTTCAAAATCATATTTTTAATAACGAATAGAATGATAGCTTTCATTTATTTCTTAATAAACGAGCAAAGATTCCTATAATAGTGTAGCCCAGCTTTTGATTCATCGTCTTTGAATCCTCATTATTTAAACTCTCAAGCCCTATGCCCTGTTTTCCCTCCCTAAAAACCAAATTCCACACATAAGTCGCTATTGCCGGGCCGAAGCCAAATCCCTTAACCTTTTTATTAACAATCAACCCCCCAAGAAGAACAATATCTGAAGTTTCAACATATGTACCACTCGATGCCAGAATATGCCCCGACTTATCCCGCAGTATAAATACACGTCGCTTGCCAGTTCTTATCCCGTCGGTCATCTGCCTGCAAATATCATCGTATGAATAAACATGGCTATATACTTCTTCTTCCATCATGATTTCTGCAATCTCTGGCACATCTGCTTCAGTAGCCTCAACAACAGGGAGCTTTCTTTTTTCCTCAATCAGATGATCAATCGTAAACACATAACTGAGTTCTTCAGTATAAGCGGTTGTAAGCCTGCTTCTAATTTGATCCATCATATCCTGGGAACCCGTTATACATTTCGGTTGTAACTTATTTATCAATGAAATCATTTCATCATTTACAGTCTGATTCCTGCTGTAAAAATGAATTGTGTCATAATAACGATAGGCAACAGAATCTATCTCATCTCCATTTTCAAAAATCCATAAATTGAATTGATCACCTTCTGTTCGATATTCCAACATATCGGCATATAAATATAAACACTGCCATTTATCTTCGCCAATATATTCGACTACCTGGGGAATGTAACTGTCATTACATTTTAGTATCATCTCACTCTTCTCCTTCTTCCTGAGTCTTCTACAACAAAGGGTTCTTCTCCAAAACTTGCTGATTCTCCTCCATTCCCTAGTGTTTCACCAACTTTCATAGAAGATCTTCTCTGTTCTTGGGGGATGCACAAAAGTTTCTCTCTTTTATGGTGTTTCTTTGTCATTCCCCACGTTTCTTAGAAGAGCTTCTCTCTTTTGTGGTGTTTTCACTCTGTTAGTGATCATTTTAGCCATAACTGCTGACTTTCTGTTATTCTTATTTCGCCATAAAAAATAAATTTAAAAGAGGTTAACAGTTATGGCCACAAAGATCACTAACAAATACATCTCTCTTCCTCAGGATGTCTCCATCGACCGCGTCGTGGACCATCCCCATTCCATGGAGTTCTTCATCTCCTGCCCTGACACGGAACGTCTCTGTCCGGTCTGCGGCTCCCGCCACTGCGTCATCAAGGACTCCGGTCGCTCCCTTTCCGTCCGGCATATCGCCATCTCAGGCAAAGGTTCATTCCTTTCCTTCCATGTACCGCAGCTTCTCTGCAGGCAATGCGGCTCATCCTTCTCCAAAAGACCTTACTTTGTACACCCTTCCTTGAAGCTCTCCGCTGCCGCATTTCTCGCCGCCTGCGTCGGTCTCACCGGCACCCGCTCCCTCCGCGACATCGCCATCGACAACGAACTCACCGAACAGCAGGTCCTCTCTCCTCTGCTCCGTCGATTTCCGTAAGCCACCCTCTCTCCCGCGCACCCTCAATATCGACGAGTTCAAGGGTTCTTCCGGCTCCTATGCCCCCTCTTCCCACCGATGGAATGTCAGCCGTTTCCACTGCAACATTTCCGACGGCGGTTTCGGCTGCGTCGTCGATGTCCTCCCACAGATCTCCATTGAACTCCTGCTTCCCTCCTACAAGAGCTTTCCTACTCCGAGCAGCGCGACGCCCTTACCCAGTGGCTCGTTCCCTACTCCGCCTCCGACTGTGAGGGCACCAGGCGCTGTGCCGGCTCCATCCGACGCCACCGCTCCTACATACAGAACAGCTGGAAGTACGGAAAGTCCAACCATCGATATCAGATTCCTCCAAACCGTTAATTGTACGTGGTTTTCTCAGGGTCTGTCACCAACTGTTAGAGAAGGGCCCCATCTACTAAGGGAACTGGTCCGCCGGTACACCGGGCTTCTTATAAAGTGGGCCCTCGATGTATTCCATGAGTGCAGATTGCCTACCCGAACGGACATCTGTGCCATAATCGGCGGCTAACCTGCGACTTAAATAGCGGCCAGCCAGGGACACATTAAACGGCCATCATTTCCAGTTATAATTTAAGAATCTCCTTCAAAAGAAATATTATAACTGGAGGTTCAAGTATGGACTACAAAAAGTAGTAAGGCTTCATTTTGTGAAGCATCTCAGCAGCCGTGAGATTGCTGAAAGTTGCGGCGATTGCGACAAAACATCAGTTAATAAGTTCCTTATGCGTTTCAAGAACAGTCAGGAACTCTCTTATCCCCTGCCGGCGGATGTTACGAACGAATACCCAATATAATTAATTGGGCATTTTATCACAATGTAATACTGAAAAACTTTATTATTAAAATGTATATCCAATTACAAATCTGATTCAATAAGAAAAGATTTATTATAGCCTTTTTTCATTTTTTTGGGAGTCATATAATCATCACCATACAAGCTCCGTAACAATGTATGATAATTATCTGGACATGGCATATTCATTCCCTCAAACAGTACATATTCTACATTTTCAAAATATACACTTTCAAATATTGTCTTAGCACCAAATATAGAAGGAAGACAAACTACTTTGTTTGAATTTGAAAGAGATGAGTACCTATTTACTATATTTGCAATTTTCCTTCTCAATCCCTTTTCGTCATTTAAAAAATATAGTGCTTTATATATACACCTTTTAATTATATTTTTTGATCCTGACGTTGGATTTTTTAATGTTTTTGCCAAAAGTAAAAGTGAGTATACCTTTATCTTATATGTATAATAATAGTCTCTCCAATCTCCAAATCCATAATCCAACGGAAAAATGTCAAAATATATTCCTCTATGAAATTCAATGTCTTTAACCTTGTCATACACATTTGAACTCTTATACGTTTCATTTACACATATTCGGGCCATTTCAGGTTTAATAAAACCAGGATCTGTTTCAGCTGTTTGTAAAAAATATTCCTTTTTCTTATATCTCGAATATAGATGCAAAAACTTAGTATAATCTTTCCTTGGCATCCATATGTCAATATCATCATCCCATGGAATAAATCCATTGTTTCTACAAGCCCCCAACAAAGTTCCATATGCCAAGAAAAAACGAAGGTTCTCATTTTCACATATATAAGAAAAATGCTTTAAAATATCTAGTTGAATGGTCTGCTCCTCTTTTAGAGTTAATTCTTTTAATATCTTCAAGAGTAGGTTCCTCCTCATTTCTAAAAAATTCCCTTGGTATATTATTTTCCATCTCTCACACTCATTTTATATCTTATGAGAAGAGATTTTAGCAATCAGTAATTCCTTAGAAGTACTAATCAGATAAAGATATGACTTATTTTTTGTTATAATACTCAATAGAAGATAAAGTATTATCCCAATAAATACTTGACCGATTAATAAGACAATATTGTTAACCTCAAGATTATTCATCATCATAACAACAATAGCCATAATTATAGATATAATTAAGTTCGGAAAAATATCGCTTATTTGTAATAGATACCTATATCCAAGTAACGTTCTGTTAGGAAATGTGTTCACAACAATTTGTATTATTGTACATACTACTGACGATAAAGCAAGTGTAACCGGTGAATGTGAAACCACAATAAAAATACCTATTGTCACAAAATAGCAAAGCTTTTTAATAATCTCAATTTTTAAAAAAATATCGCTACGACCCATTGCCTTTATCGTTTCACAATTTCCAGTAGCAATCATTGTAAACATACTGGACAAACAAAAAATACGTATATAAATAGAAGCTGCCATCCATTTATCGGTTAAAATTACTCTAACCATTGTATCTGATACTGCAAAAAGACCCAGCATTAATGGAAAAACTAAATAGGAGCTTAACATGATAAATTTTCTCGTATAGGATAATAACATTTCTCGTTTATCCTGGACTTTGGACAGTACCGGTAATAAAGCAGCCGCTAAAGTACTGTTTACCATGCCGGTTAGTGCTACGGGAAAAGACTGCCCTCGATTATAAAACGACAGATCAGCACTTGAAAATTTTAAACCAATAAATAAAGGATTTAACTGATTGTAAAGTGTATCTAAAAGAGAAGATACTAAAATTTTCCATCCATAACTAAACAGTGGCACAAATTTGCCGAAGTCAAATCTTCCAACAAAAGAAATTTTTGTTATCAATAACAAAATCAATGTATCAATCAGTGTATTTGACATTTGCTGTACAACTAAAGACCATGCACCACAATGATTTAATGCCATACTAATGCCAATCGCTGCTGAGATAATTGTTCCAATAATTGTTGCAAAAAAGAATTTTTTAAATTGAAATGAAGAAGATACATAAGCACAGACCACTGATTTTACAGCATTTATAGGAAGGATTAAGCCCATAATGCGAATAATTAGCGTTAGTTCTTCTTTCCCATAGCTTGATGCAATATACGGTGAGGTAAAAAACAAAATGCCATAACTGATAAGAGAAATCGTAACACTCGCAAACAAAACTGATGAATAGTCTTCCTGATCAGCATCTTTTTTTTGAATCAAAGCAGTATTTAACCCACTTGTAATAAATACATTGGCAAAAGAAAAAAAGATTGTGACAATACTAACGATTCCATAATCATCAGGGCTTAGTATCCTTGCCAAAACTATAGATACTATAATCGACACTCCCTGTGCACAAACGCGCTCCGCGAATTTCCATGCAGTATTTGAAATTGCTTTAAACTTTAAATTATCTGACATTCGTATTTGTCTCCGAATTAGCAATCTGCAATTTTATGTACAATGGCAGACTACTCTCATGTATCCGTTCTAAATCGTTGATTTGTTTTTCCATATCGTTCAAACAATCCACATTCAGTGAACAAAAATAGTCTATAACATGCGTCATGTCACTATTATTTATTCGAAAATAAGGTTCAAAACTAACACCATTGATTACATACCTTCTTTCTACAGTCTTAAATCTATCGATTGGCATATAACGCTGTGACTTATATACCTTATAGAATAAGTTCCATTTATTTGGTGTCTTTTCAGCATAGAAATTGACTATTTGAATCGGCATCTGCACTGTAACACAGAATAAAAAAATCTCTGTATTATATTGAGATTTTTGAATTAGCGTAAGAGTTTCCATACACACATCCCTATGTTCCCAGTGCCAGTCAATATAACTAGGAATGAATACACAATCATAAATTTTTTTAGTTAACATTTCCTCCAGTTCTTTTCTCCAGTTTTCAGTTGAAAGAATGCAGTTTACACGACAGATATTGCATAATTTAATGAATTCTTTAGTGCGTATTCTTCTGTTTTCTTCTGACAAATTCCTGCCTGTCAATCCTGTATAATATACATCGACATTATTATTGTATAACTCAAGAATCTCATAACAACCTATTAATTCGTCATCAGGATGAGGTGAAATAATTAATATTTTTTTACCTGATAAGTCCAACTTTTTCGCACTTGAGTTTTTGCCTACGTATGCATTTAATTTTTCTATTTTTCTTTCTTGCTTATGCCACAGATATTGTCTTTTAACCTTTATAAGAGGAGCAAAAATACCTCGTATATATCTCATCTCTATACTCGCTCAATTATCAAGTTATTGTATATTTTCTTGTGTTGCTCAATTACCCTATCCCAAGAAAACAGGTTCCTTATTTTATCTTTTAGGATATCATCATGATTCTTTTCATCCGCCAGTATCAGTTTTTTACGTATATCTTTAACGTTTCCAGCTTTTATCACATAACAACAATCTTTTATATTCCAATCATCAAGAGGTAACACATCGCTGACCACAATGTTCGCACCACAAGCAGCTCCCTCCAGCATGGCATTGCCGAGAATTTCGTGGTACGATGGTAATACAACTGTCTGGCATTCCATATATGCGGCTAAAAGCAATGGATCATTATGATTTATCCACCCTAAGAAATGCACGTTATCTCCTGCCTCCTGTTTACACTTTTCATAATAAAAGGGATCACTTTTGTCGGCTCCTCCTATCAAAACAAGTTGAAGATCTGTGCCTTTCACTGCGCGAATAGTGCTTAATTGATTTTTATTAGAATCAAATCTGCCGACTTGAAGTATAAATCTTCCCTCTATCTGTGTATGGTTTTTAAAATAACCCGGAACATAAGCATTCATATCCAAATCAATTCCATTAGGAATAACTGCTATTTTATTTGAAGCAATTCCGTAATATTTATTTATAAATTTTTTTTCATAAATAGTTTCAGCGACTACCATATCAGCATTTTGCAACATACCCTGTACCATAATCCAATTTGAATGTATCGAAAGTGTTTTACTAACAATTCTGCTAGCCAAAATGCGAAATCTATTGCTATATGGAACAACAGCAGAAACAACCGTTTTTAAGCCTCTGGATTTAGCAAGCTTTAATAAGCTAAATTCTTGTGGATTAGCCATGAAAATATGTAATATATCATAATCTTCCAATCGATCGTTCCACTTATCAAATTTTTTCACTTCAAATTGCTCTTTAGAATGAACAATATACGACTCAATTTTGGTTTGCATTCCACCTGCCTTGTTTTGGTTTATTTCGTTGTAGCTATCTATCAGTATTCTCATTGTAAAACATACCCCTTCTTCTAAATATACTCTTTATATCACCCTTTGTTCTATCTTTTATCAAAGCCCCAAAACAACACCAATTAAGGTATAAGAAAATTTTCTCATATAAATCTCCTTCAAACGTGGCTCTTCGTAGCAAGTTAGTGATTCTTCATCACTTTCTGGTGTTTCGCCAATCTGCTTAGAAACTCTTCTATGTTTTGGGATATCTTATCTCTGTCCGGGATCTTTTGACCTTAACTACTAACTTATATTATTTCGCCATAAATAAAAATGCTAAGGAAGTTAACAGTTATGACCAAAAAAAATACTAATGACCTTCTCTCTCAGAACGTCTTCATCGACTGTGTTATGAACTATTCCCACTCCACGGTGATTTCTATCTTCTTTCTAAATCCGAACTACTTCTACACCTTTTTTGTGGCTACGTCTTCAAAGACTTCGGGCACTCCATTATTATCTGGAATATCGCCGACACCAACAAGGATCTCCACCTCTCCTTCATATACCAAGGTTTCTTATAAGCTATATGGAACCTCCCTCCATTAAGCTCTAGTTCATCTATCCCTACTTGAAACCCTCTGCAACCGTCTTTCTTGTCAGCTGCATCGTTCTCACTGGCACTGGCTCCATCTGCGATATCGCTATTGATAACAATTCCACCGAATAGCAAGCCTTCTCTACTCTCTGTTCCATCACATTTTCTTCGTACTCTGTTCTCTATATAAATAAACTTGAAACACTTCCATTTCTTATATCCTGCCCTTATATTTTCATCATTATTGAATTCATTCAATTCTTTGATTTCACACCATTTTCCCTATGGCTATACCAACTTTCAAAAAAGCACTTTTATCTCTTTACATATTCACTACTTTGCTATAAAGTTTTTCCATCTTGAGATTGACTCTCTCTTTGCTGAACTCCTTTATCTTTTCACGATTATAGCAACCCATACTTATGTAATAATCAACGTCTTCAACAAAAATTTCAATTATTCTTTTATATTCATCTGGTGTATTTTTCATACATAACCACCCACCTTTTCCATCATCAACTAGATCCTCATTTCCCCTGATTCTGGAACATCCTATAGGCATGCCACTCGCCATCGCCTCCATAAGAGCTACTGAAAGACCTTCACGCAACGATGGATGTATATACAAATCCGCAATTCTATACAAATCAACAATGTCACTTCGGTAACCAAGCAAATGGATCTGACTGCTTACACCCAAACTTTCTGACAAGTCTGCAAGACAATCCCGCAAATTTCCTTCACCAGCGATCATATAATGAACATTGCTACCAACCACACGGGATATTGCACGAATAACAACCTCATGATTCTTATTACAATTAAGTTCTCCAACAGAAAAAATCAAAATGGCATCTATCGGTACCCCAATCGATTTTCGCAGAAGCTGCATTTCTAAAATCCGATCAAGATGTTTCACCCCCCCGCGATATATATCCCGCATCTCTTTCATTACACCTGCAATATCATATTTTTGCATCCGCATATAATTACGCTCAACTTCTAAAGATTTATCCTCAGTTATGTATTCTTCTATTTTTGATACTATTTCAGAAATACTGAGCGGCTCAAATAATGCATTTTCATCGGCTAAGTCAATATTTCCACGTACTTTTGAACAGATGATAGATGTTTTCGAAGCCATTGCCTCCATCAGAGCCACCGGCAGCCCTTCCTGTAATGAAGGAAACACAAACAGATCCGCACACTGACACAGTAAGGAAACATCCTCCCTGTAACCCAAAAACTTTACATTTGCAGATACACAAAGCTCATTGGTAAGCTTCTCAAGACTGTCCTTCATTTTTCCGGTTCCACAGATAAAATATTTAATCTTTGGATTATTGAGTTTTGCTACTGCACGAATGACCGATTCATGATTCTTCCTTTGGGTAAGTTCCCCAACAGACAGGAGCATCTTTTCTCCGTCTTTCACTCCGAGTTCCTGCCGCACAGCTTCTATACTTTCTCTGCTAAATAAATCGGAATTAAATCTCTTTAAATCAATTCCTACTCCAGGAACATATTCTACCGCTTTTGCGTGCATATGTTTTTGAGCCAACGCATAATCTTCTTTATTAATTGTAATCAGCACATCTGTCCAATGAGCACAAATCCACTCTACCGGATAATATAATAACCAGTTTTTAAATGGTGCACCCTTATAGAAATGAAAACCATGAGCGGTATAAAAAACTTTCAACCCACTCTTCCGAAATTTCCTACAAGCAAGACGAGTACACATTGCAGCAATCGGAGTATGACAATGAACTAGATTATACTTTTCTTTTACTACAATTCGGCTAATTTCTCCTATAGCCAATACATTTCCTCTATCATAAGGATTTCGTGAACAGGATAAAGGATAAACATTGCACCCCCACTCACGATAGCAGGAAGGTACATCGCTTTCTGTTATGTTTGCTGCAATATCAACGGTATTTCCGTCTTCAATTAGAGATTGAATCAATGTTGTAAAAAAAGGCATTGTTCCACCTATTGTTGTTATATATAATATCTTCATGTTCCTTCTATCCAATTACCTTTCTCGATAAGCTGGGAAGAACCCCTTCAAAGTAATATCCTCTCCTCTCATCTTGCATAACTCCTCATATTTTCCTTTATCAAATATCTTTTTTCCAACCCAAAAGTCCACTATCCCGTTCGGTGCAAGATTTTTTTTATACTCAAAAATCCCATCATCTGAGCCATATCCTCCACCAAGTACAAATCGCTTCAGTTTTTTCTCCTTCGCCCACTTAATAATTTCGTATTTCAGGAAATCATTAGGCCGCATATCATAATACTCTCTGTATGTTCCTCCCAGATACGAATAGCAATTCTCCGTTCCATAGAGAACCAGCTCTGTCGATATGATTTTCCCGTCATGCAAAACATGAAAATAGATATGGTTATCCTTCATGGTATTGATGGTGTCAAAGAACAGATTTGAAAAATAATATTCTTCCTTTGCATCGTTCCGATCCATCGTATGGTCATATATCTTTAGAAACTCTTCAAGATACTTTCCATCAGGATCAGCCAGGATCTCCAAATTGTACTGGAGGGCTCTTTTTACATTCTTTCTGACTTTTTGTTTAAAATCCATCCACATCTCATCAAGCGGCATCTCCAGATCCCGGACAACATTATGAGTCACCGACACCACCTCGCCGCTGAAATTCTTCCAATATTCACTAAACAGGCCGAACCGCACAAACTCGCATATGTATCCCTGCTCTCTGCAGTACTGATTCCACTCTATTTCCAATGCATCCCAGTCAGAAACATTCCCTATAAACCCTCCATATCCGTACGGCGACGACAGATCATAATACCTCCCCTTCTCCAGTTTTCCCACGAAATGCCTATCATCCGCTACATCCCGTCGAAACACTGCATTGATTGCGTAATCATCCCCATTTGTATAGATGACAAGTAGCGGTTCCCCGCTTCCCTGCAGTTGGAAGGCTTTCATATACCCGCTAAGATAAAACACATCATAATCCGGCAGCTCTTTCACCGCTTCATCCCAACGGACAGGGGCACTTATCTTCAACACTGATATCGCCATCTCACGCTGCCTCCTTACAATCTTGTAGTAAGGGGCACTCTGCCGGCTCCACTGTGTCAGCTTTTATGTATGCAATTACAATTCCATCTGTCTCAGCATTGTTCCCACGTATTTTGCGACTTATTACCCCCCCCAAATCTATATGCTGGAAAATATCCCGCCGCTAAAATATCAGAATCTGTTTCCTTTCTGATATCTACAAGCAACTTATACATCTCCTCATTGAACACTTTTTTCCCGATACAGAATTCCGTATCTCTTCCATTCTTGTTAAACGCCTTTTTAAATGCATAAAGGCTGTCCTTACTGGAACCCACTCCCCCGCCAAGATGGAGCCTTGTATATCCATTCCTACACGCCCACATAGCTGCTTCATACAGCAGAAGGTTTGTAGGCGCTAGGTGTTGGTATTCCCTTCTGGACGCCGACAGATGGTAGTGCATCTTCCCATTACAGAACATAAAAATAGATATGGCCGTTATTATTTCGTCTTTGACGGAATAAAACCACATCGCATTATCCTTTAAATCATTCAGAATACTCTCATAAAAATCTTCTTTAAAATAGTAATAGGCATCTGCATGGTCCTTATCCATGGTCGAACGGTATATCTCCATGAACGGACTTATGATATGCGGATCCCTGCACCAGTATATCTTCGTATCTGATTTAATTGCCTTCCGGATCACGTTCCGGTTCTTGCTGCTAAAATTGTTCCAGATCGTTTCCTCGCTTCCTGTATCGATACAGACCGTATTCCCCAAGTGGATGATATCAAAAAAACAGTCCAGTCCATCCCAGTTTTCCACCAATGGATGAAATCTGACAAACTCAGAAACAATGTGTTTTTTTCTAGCATATTCTTCATATTCTTTCAAGATGGCCTTCCGGTCCGGACCTTCTATCAGGAAACCTCCATATCCATAAGGTGTTGTAAGGTCAAACCATTCGCCGCTTCCAAGTTTTCCTGCAAACATCGGACTTTTGGATATATCCCTTTTAATGACGACATTTATCGCCCTTGTATCCATATGTTCCAGATAAATGAGCTGAGCCCGTCCATCACCGTTCTGCTCAAAAGCCTTCACATATCCTGACAGATAGTAGATATCATAGTCTTTAAAGGAACGTACGACCTTATCCCACTGCTCCGACTCGTTCATCGTATATTCTTTTATCATAACGCATCTCCAAAAAAGTTATGTATTTCGCAGGCTTCCCTCTCCATATCCTCCAGGCCGTATCTCTGATCACATATCAGGGAAAGTTCCTGATCATAGATAACTCCTGCCCTGTCACTGATTCCTGCATGAATCTCCGTGACCGGCCAGTGTACCGGACAGTAGATCTCTTTCGAGATCAAGTACCGCCTCAGCCTGTCTCTCACATCCGGATGCACCAGAATCGGAACGCATAATGGGACATTTCCTTCCCGTCTCACAGGAAACATCAATCGGATCCCTTCCAGATCCCTCAGCCTGCTCATAAGATAATCTGCATTTTCCTTCCGCTTCTGTCTGATATGGTTGATATCCAGGTTCATCAGTGCATGTACCGTATCCAATGCCGGGCAATAATCCCGGTAATCCCCTTCCAGAAGTTTTTCCGCCCGGGCAAAACCTTTCAGATACCCGGTTTTATCCGCTATTTTACCAGCGATATAATCCTTTTTTTTTTGCTGGGCATCCCGCCTGATGGTCTCATATTCCATGTTAATCCGGTACTCCTGCCCGACAACAAATCTCCCAGTCTGCTTTTCTGCCATGGCTATTCCTAACAGACCTGTCCATTTGCGGTAACTGACAAATCGGTAATCGTCATTTGTCTCTTCTTTATCCATATCCGCTAACAACCAGGAATGCGTACAGTCTTCAACCACGCACTCCCAAGCATTTCGCACGATTTTGTCATTAAGGCCCTCCAGCTGGGAATAGCCAAAATACCGAATCTTAAAGAATATCTCCCTCCTTTTAGCCTTCGGGATATCTGCCTGCAACCGCCCCTGTGCGTAATACACGTCATAAAAACGGACAGGAATACTATTTCTGTGAAAAGGTTCTATCATCGTATGGCAACAGAAAGACGGAAGCAGCGCGGATTCGATTTTATGCTCAGCAATGATGTCCCTCAGGATATAATCCAGGGCGGTTCTTCCAGACAAGAAGAATTTCCTTTCCAAATTAGATTGATCCATTTTCCAAAATTCGCTTCCTATTTCACGCATACTATAAAAAACTGTCACCATTCTTTCCAATAACTACATCTTTCACATCTTTTTCCAATATGATTGAAATTATTCAGCCTGCATTTCCGCCAGTTCATATATTAATCTTTCTGTTTTATTCCAACCCAGACAGGAATCTGTGATAGACTTTCCATAAATTCCTTCATCGATCATTTGCGAACCATCTAATAGATAACTCTCTATCATCATTCCCTTGATAAATCTGTCCAATGTTCTGTTATACTGACATGTTGATAATACTTCCTTTGATATCCTAATCTGCTCATCATAACGCTTATGAGAATTATTGTGATTGCAATCAATGATCACTCCTGCGTTTTTCAGATTCCTCTTTACATACATATCATGCAGTTCAGTCAAGTCATCATAATGATAATTCGCATGTGCTTTTCCACTTATATCAACATATCCCCTCAGAATAGAATGCGCATAGGGATTTCCTTCCGTTCGGCACTCCCACCCGTGATAAATCAGCGACTGCGGTGACTGAGCTGCCTTCACAGCGTTAAGCATTACATCCGTGTCGCCTCCGGTTGGATTCTTCATCCCTACTGGTATATCCAGCCCACTTGCCACCAACCTATGCTGCTGATTCTCTACAGATCTAGCACCTACTGCAATGTAAGCCAACAAATCTTCCACGTAATATGTAGCTTCTGGATAAAGCATCTCATCCGCGCAAAAAAAACCGGTCGACTTTATTACGTGCAAATGTATTTTCCGCATTGCATAAATACCAGCAAAGACATTATCTTCGCCATGGATAGAATCCGGTCGATGGAGAAGTCCTTTGTATCCGATCCCTGCTGTTCGTGGTTTACTCGTATAAATACGCGGAATAATACAAAAAACATCTTTCACACGTTCACTAACTTTGGCAAGACGGCACATATACTCTAAAACTGCATCCTCTCGATCAGCTGAGCAAGGTCCGATACACAATATCTTTTTCGGATTTTCACCGGAAAGTATATTCTTAATTTCAGAAATCCGTTCTCTACGTCGGATATTTTCCTCTTTTGACAAGGCATATTCATTTTTAAGTTCTTCAGCATCAGGGAGCTTTTTAACAAACTTCATGGTTTAACTGCCACTCCTAATTCAGCAGATTTGTATGCCGCATAGATTATCTTTGTAGTATCATAAGCCAATTCGAACGTCGATTTTGGTGCGCGGTGATAGTATACAGATTCAACAAAATCCCTCATTTCGTCGGTATACCCACGAATAATTTCATCTTCCAGAAACGGCTTATTCCAGCCTGTCTTTGCTGGAAGCATCTCTGAAAGATAAATGTCTTCCATTCGATCCTCATCCAAAAAATATGTCTCCATCATATCTGACATGGTCAATTTACAGTTAATTACTGTATCATTACAATACAGTTCAATATAATTTTTACTGCCACCAAGCAAAGTATCTGTCGCCATTATGACTGCTCTAGTCTTATCTGAAAAAGTAATTATAACTGTCGCGCAGTCTTCCACATCCACCGGACGTGCAGCAATATGCCTATGCTCATATTCTGTAAGTGTTGGAGTTATACACCCCATATCAGCAAATACAGATTCAATTGTAATCTTCTTTCCATATGTCTGTGCCTCAACATGCTTAAGCCAAAGGATAGCCGTTAATGGATGCGCTCCAACCCGGATAAAGGAACCCCCACCTGTCCTACTCCATTCACCGGCTACAGGCGAACTCGATCCTTTCAAACTCTCTTCGCCTTTAGCATAAAGAATTCTGCTCCTCTTCTTCTTAATAATCTCAGCCGCTTTGTTAACTGCTGGTGCATAGACGAAGTTTTCGGCATACATGAACATTTTTCCAGAAGACTCAATCTCTTTCTTCAGTACATCAATTGACCTGAGGACCTCATCATACATCTTCGATTTAGATACGTTTATACCTATTGGTTCCGTATCTTCTGGCTTTCCAAAATATCCACTTAATGGCTTTTCACAAATCACATGCTTTCCTGCATGTAGCGCCTTGATGATCATCTCTTCATGTACATACGGTGGAGTACATATATCAATTATATCAATCTCATTATCTTCCAGAAGATCATCAAAGTTCAAGCTTGCATGTAAAAAACCATATCTTTCCTTAAAGCTATTAACCTGCTCAAAACGTCTAGCTATAATATGTTTTGCACACACAAGAATACCTGTATATCTGCACAATGCATTCATATGTAATTCTGTAGCTCGACCTGCTCCAGCCATACCAATACAAATTTTCCCCGTTTTGTCCATACTCAGATCCCCCTTTGCTTATTCATACACCACATGTACCAGTTCATTAATCTTTGGCATATAATAATTCTTTTCCTCTTCCGTACTGAAATGAAACAGCAGATTTCCCACTTTATCACTTAGATAGTTTTTTATTTCAAAACCAGGTCCCTGCCACAACGTAAACTGATAAATATATTTCTGAAACTCTGGCTCTATCTCCACATCACAAAATACTCCATTCCTGTTTCCCATAATCATATGATAACCATAAAATCCCACTGGGCTTCTCGACATAGGAATGGCACTACAATTCATACCAGCCTCAGCCCGTATCACCCACTCAGGCCAATTTACACCTGCTGAATCCATAAGCATACTCATCCAATTATTTCCGATGTTCCTGCGCATCATCTCTATAATCCAGGGCTGGCCTTCACTCATGATATACTGCATATGTAGCTGGCCATCTACCAGCCCAAGGATTCCCGCAATACGCTCTGTTTCCGGTATCAGCACTTTAACAGCTTCTCCCCAATTGTCAGCTGGAGCAACACCAGAATTCGTCATATACGGATTTTCATAAGAATAATCATTTGCAGTGCAAAACGAAGCAACCTTTCCATTAACAATAAATGTATTCAAACTGTGAAGTGTACCTTTTATATAGGGCTCGACAAGAACTCTCTTCTCTTTTGACCTGTCAAATGCGATCCGAATATATTTAATATATTCTTCCGTGGACTCGGCAATATGAATACCCTGACCGCCTGCAAGATCTACAGGTTTAACTATTACTGGATATTTACACGTATCTGCATATAGCAACGCTTCGTTTACTACAGTAAAAGCTTTCGAAATAGGCGTGATTACATGATATTTCTCTGCAAATTTTTTAAATCTGTCTTTTCTATGTATAATCTGTGCATTCTCATATGTGTCGTGACCTTTTAATCCCAATTTCTCCCCAATATATGCCGCAGATAAAGCACAGTCATCTGTGCATGCCTGCGATATGGCATCTATTTTCAGTTTTCGAGCAAGCTTTTCCATTTCACCATAATCGTTATAATCACCACAAATATATTCATCCGCATACTTATGGCCAGGATAATCTTTCTTGGTACTTGTCGTTATGACATAGAAACCCAGTTTTCTCGCAGCGAGGATAAAAGGGATCTCATGAGTACTAGCATTAAGCATTAACAATTTCTTTTGCATTTCCATTTACCTTCTTCTTCTTTTCTATCGCAACTAATTCTCGTTCTGTCAAACAGGAACGGTAGACGTGAAAGTCTACAGGAGTATCGACACCTCTTAAACCAATATTCTTTCTTTGAAATACAACTTTTACCGTGTCTAGAATGATACTCAAATCTTTCATCAAAGTTATATTATCGACATATTCCCTGTCATACTGGAATCGTTCTTCCCAACTTGCCGAATTTCTTCCGTGAATCTGGGCTAGTCCAGTCAATCCTCCTCTGACAGTATGGCGTATCCTTTCCTCGTCTGTAAACCATGGCAGGTAATTCATCGGTAGTGGTCTTGGCCCCACAAAACTCATATCACCTTTTAATATATTAACTAAACTAGGCAACTCATCTACACTTGTCTTACGTATTATCTTGCCCAATGAAGTAAGCCTTCTTTCATCCGGAAGAGGAACTCCATATTCATCAAACGCTGTTTTCATACTACGCAATTTGTACATTCGAAAAGGCTTTTCATCCTTACCAATTCTTTCCTGACAGAAGATAACTGGTGATCCCATGCTGATTTTAATTAGCAGCATTAACAGCAATAAAGGAACACTTAATATCAGCAATGATATAAAGGAAAGCACTATATCCATAATCCTTTTTATATATTTTGCATACATTAACGTACTCTTCCTCCTCTTACAATACGGTTGCACCGATTGAATACCTATTAAACCAATTAAGATTAATCATTTCAGTTCATAATCTCTATATTGGTAGGGCATTAGTGTAGCAATCTCCTCCTTGAATCTATAATTCAGACCATCTTTTACATATCTATGTGATGATCCAAAAAGATGATTAGCAATAGATAATTGCCTATACCTTACTATTCTTTGCCTTGGAAGTATAATTATATGGAAAACCTCTTGCCATTCTCCCGCATCAATGCTATGATAACTATATCGGCAGGCGTTCTGTCGCCTGTTTCTTACTTCTTCCGGCATCTTGCCCGGCACAGTCACCGGCGGATTCCACACGAAAGATTTACCTGCGCGGAATCATCCCACAGGAAGCAGAACCACGGAAACCATTCACAACACACCATGAAGGAGGAATGTATTTATGACCTACTTTAACCCCGATGTCTATGCCGGCATCGACCTGTCTCAATTTAACGGCGAACTGCCTTTCCATCTGACCAATGATTATTTCTTTCGCGCTGTCATGCAGGAGAACAACCGCGTTCTCAAGGCCCTGGTCTGCTCTCTCCTGCATCTTGACGAGGAAGAAGTTCACGAGGTTCTGATCCTCAACCCGATCGAGCTTGGCAGACAGATCGGAGAAAAAGATTTCTTTCTCGATATCCGGATTCTTCTGGATAACCGTATGAGCGTGAACCTGGAAATGCAGGTCGTTAACGCCGGCAACTGGGTGGAACGCTCCCAGTGCTATCTCTGCCGTTCCTTTGACAGTCTGAACAAAGGTGGAAACTATAAAGATATTCTCCCGGCTGTTCAGATCGGCATTCTGGACTTCACACTGTTCCCGGAGGCCCCGGAATTCTTCGCAACCTACCGCCTTATGAACGTGAAATCCCACAAAATATATAGTGACAAACTGCGTCTTTCTGTGTTAGACTTAAAGCAGATTAGTCTGGCAACGGAAGAGGACAAAGCCTACCATATCGACTACTGGGCGCGTCTCTTCAAAGCCACCACATGGAAGGAGCTGAAAAAGATGGCTGAGCAGTATCCCATATTCAACGAAGCCGCCCGGACCGCCGTCGTATTAAGCGAGGACGAGAAGATCCGCCAGCAATGCGAGGCCCGCGAAGATTATTACCGGAGCGTTGGATGGATGAATGATGAGATCGCACATCTGGCTTCCGATCTGAAACAACTGGCTTCTGAAAAGCAGCAGCTGGATTCTGAAAACCAACAACTGACTTCTGAAAATCAACAGCTGACTTCTGAGAAACAACAACTGACTTCTGAGAAGCAACAGCTGACTTCTGAAAACCAAGAGCTGACCTCCGAAAACCAACAGCTGGCCTCCGAGAATGAACGTCTGCGCCAACTTCTTGCAAATGCCGGCATCCCGGATATCGAAAAGAACTGACGTCTTATATCTTTGACAGTCCCGCAGTTTCATCGCGGGGCTGCTTTTTTATCCCAGCGGCTGCAGAGATGGCGCCGGCAGTTCTTTTCCACACCACATTACCCCGCAAAGCAGCTTCTGACGATTCCAATAATGGTCTCCTGCTGCTCCAACGTCATCTTATTGTCACTCGGCAGGCATAGCCCTCTTTCAAAGATATCCGCACCCACATCAGTGACCACCTCGGTATCGATATATGCGTTCGACCTGGCCCTTCCGCTCCCGTTCCTTGTAATGAACGGATTCATCCGATACACCGGCTGCAGATGCATCGGCTTCCAGATTGGACGTCCTTCCGCGTTATGCGCCGCCAGCGTCTCCAGTATCTCTGTCGGACAGCTCTTCCCTTTTTCTGGCACATACAGCGAATCTTTTTCTCCGCGTACCTGCCGGCACATCGCTTTCTCATCGATCACCAGGCAGCTCAGCCAGAAATTCGGCTCCATCTCTCCCTCTATGTACGGGTTCATCTTCACTGGCAGATTTTTGAAGCCTTCTTTATACCGCATATAAATCTCTTTCTTCTGCCGGATGTGCTCCTCTAAATACCCAAATTGGCCCCTCACGATCCCCGCGATGATATTGCTCATCCGGTAGTTATACCCCAACTCCTCATGCTGGTACCACGGTGCTGCCTCACGACTCTGCGTAGACCATTTCCGGGCTTTATCTGCCGCTTCTTTATCATCCGTCAGAAGCATTCCGCCGGAACTTCCAGTGATGATTTTATTTCCATTGAAAGAGATCACATTATAACTGCCGAAATTTCCGGTCTGGACGCCCTTATAAGTCGCTCCAAGGGATTCCGCCGCATCTTCGACCAGCAGCGCACCGTGGGTCTTACAGACAATGCGGATCTCATCCAGTTTTGCCGGCGTCCCGTACAGGTTTGCCAGCACCACCAGTTTCACATCTGGATAGATTTCAAAAGCCTTTTCCAGGGCCAGGGGATCCATATTCCAGGTCTCGTACTCCGAATCGATGAAGACGGCCTCGCCGCCCTCATAAGCCACCGGGTTCACCGTGGCATCAAAAGTCATATCCGAGCAGAACACCTTACGCCCTTCCAGGCTCCCATGTCCCGGCTCCGGCTGACCGTACAGCCGCTCTCCCGCAAGCTTTACCGCCAGATGAAGCGCCGCGGTACCGCTGGACAGTGCCACCGCGCTGCCGCAGCCTATGTACTCCCTTGCCAGCTTTTCCAGCTCCGTCAGGTTCTCACCCACGGTACTGACCCAGTTCTTCTCGATGGCTTCCGTTACATATTTCAGTTCATCCCCGTGCATGGTTGGGGACGAGAGCCACACTTTTTCCCTGAATGATTCCATTATGTTGTTCCTCTGTTTCGTCTCAATACAGAAAGCTTTACAAATACTCTTTTATGCATACTGACTAATATAAAACCCCTTGATTCCTGCAGTTTTCTTCGCATACAGGCACTGCACAAACTCACAAACTCCTGCCGCCAACCTCTACACTTTATCCCTGCGGCTGATACGTCGGCACCATCGCTTTCACCAGTGCCTTCACCTGCTCCGTATCCTGGTTTGCCACCTCGTAGAGCCTCGCCAGGTCCTTCTCCAGCTTCTCCGCGTCAAACTCGATCGGCCTGCCAATATGGATCAGCCGGTTCGGCGTATCCTGAAGTCCTTCCTCTCCCATCAGCAGCTCCTCATAGAGTTTCTCGCCGGGCCGCAGGCCCGTGAACTCGATCGGGATATCCACATACGGCTCATATCCAGACAACCGGATCAGGTTCTCCGCCAGATCCAGGATCTTCACCGGCTTTCCCATATCCAGGACGAAGATTTCTCCGCCCTTCGCATAGGCCCCGGCCTGCAGTACAAGACTCACCGCCTCCGGGATTGTCATGAAATATCTTATGATATCCGGATGCGTCACCGTCACCGGCCCGCCTGCCTCGATCTGCTTCTTAAAGAGCGGGATGACAGAACCGTTGCTCCCAAGCACGTTCCCGAACCGCACCGCCACAAAGTCTGTCTTGGATCTGGCATCCATCATCTGGACGACCATTTCGCACAATCTCTTGCTGGCTCCCATGATGTTCGTCGGGTTCACCGCCTTGTCCGTGCTGATCAGCACAAACCGTTTCGTCCCATACTTATCCGCTGCCTTCGCAGTCTTGTAGGTACCGAATACATTGTTCTTTATCGCCTCGCACGGGCTGTCCTCCATCAGTGGCACATGCTTATGCGCCGCCGCGTGATATACGATATCCGGCCGGTATTTCGCGAACACGCTCTCCATCCGGTGCGTGTTCCGCACTGACCCAATCAGCACCACCAGATCCAGTTCCGGATGACTTTCTTTTAACTCCTGCTGGATGTCATAGGCGTTGTTCTCATACACATCGAAAATGATCAGCCGCTCCGGGTTATGTCCTGCGATCTGCCTGCACAGCTCGCTTCCGATGGAGCCGCCCCCGCCAGTAACCAGTATCGTCTTCCCGCTAACATATCCGATGATCTCATCCAGATCCACCCGGATCGGTTCCCGGCCCAGCAGATCCTCGATCTGCACTTCACGCAGCTTTGATACGCTGACCTCATCGTTCAACAGCTGGTAGATCCCCGGCAGGATCTTCACTTTGCAGCCTGTTTTCTGGCAGATATCAATAATGTCCTTCCGGGCTTGGGCCGGTGCCGCGGGCATGGCAATGTAGATCTCATCCACCCGGTATTTCTCTGCCAGCCGCGGAATGTCATAACGCGTCCCCTCAATAGGAACACCGTTTAATATCTTTCCGACTTTGTTCTTATCGTCATCCACAAAACAGACAACCGTATCATTCACAAATGAACTGGTATGTATCTCCTTCAAAATCACGGTTCCTGAAGTGCCGGCACCGACAATCATGATCCGCTTTCCATTCCTCCCACTCCGTCTCTGACCGAACAGGGATACCCAGATCCGGTAGGACAGACGTACTGTAAGAACCAGACCACAGAGTACTACAAAAGAGATCAGGTAATAACTCCTCGGCACATGAAACTGCAGAATCATCATCCCGCCCGTCTGCAGAAGCGCCGCGATGCCGCATGTCCCGACGATATTCAGCGCCTCCCGCACCCCGGCGGCGCTCCACACGATGTCGTACATTTTCCGGAACAAAAAAACTGCCAGCGTACCAGTGATGTACGTTGGCAGATACCGTATGATTACAGATTTAAAATCCGGCGGCACGGACGCCCAGCTCAGATCGAACCGGACGATGAGTCCCAGAAATGCGGACAGGCAGATGATCGCGGTGTCGATCACCAGAAGTCCAACCATCTGCACCCATTTATTTTTTGGAATATGTCTTTCGATGAAACCGTTATCTTTCATGTATCATTTCCTTAAGTTCCTGTTTCTATCCAATCGCCCTCATCGGCTCTTCCGCGCTCACTCCGAGCCCCTCATAGATCATCCTCTGGCCCATATCTTCATCCAGCAGTATTCCCAGGCTGAAACTTGCATCTTCTCCCAGAAATCTGTGCTTCGCGATCGCGTAACGCTTCTTAAACTGATATCTCTCCACCGATCCGCCGAAGGCTTCCAGCGGCCCGGTAATCCCAGTGATCGTTCCGTCGCACTGTTTCCTCACATGCGAGAGCCGCACAATATGGTCTTCTCCGGAAATCTTCTCCAGAAACTCCGCGTCCTCTTTCATTAACGGCAGCATGTTCATTTCGCCGGAGGCGATCAGTCTCGACATGGCCGGGATCAGTTCCAGCCTTCGGAACAGCGGTTCCGTCTCCTGACAGGTAATGAATACGCATCCGGGGAGCAGCGGTTCGATGTGGAGAACGTTATGCTGCTGTTTTCTCCAGATCCGTTCCTGTCCGATGCGGAAACACTCGTGGTACATAACGGGCGGAACGGTCCGATGGATCTCACGAACCAGTTCTTCCTCGCGGCCCGTCCAGGTTTTCATCATATACCAGAACATATCCGCGCCTCCTCTCTGCGTCGCCATCTTTGCCCTGCTTTCACATCTGCAGCATCTGCATTGCCGGCTTCTTGCGCCTTATGCTTTTCACATTCGGCTTCCTGTCTTTTCCTGCTTTCTTCTCTAGCCCAGCTTCTTCACATCTCCGGCTTCGACCTCGATATCGAGCCGCTGTCCCAGGAAATGAATGTTCAGCCTCACAGTGTGCTTCTTCGTCTTACTGACAGTTCCGCACATCCCGGCGAGGTCGCCGCTCATCACTGTCACCTGATCGCCCTGCTGTATTTCCGGCGCCGTCTCGGATGCGCCCGCCTGAACCTGATAGCGCTCCGGCACCACGATCGGTGCTTCTACCTTTCCATAGCGTAACTGCCTGCGGATATCTTCCGGCAAAATGATCCCCAGCGGAATCTGTTTCTCGCTCCCTGCCAGGCTCAGCCGGATAACGGCGCTTCGCCGTCGGTAGTTATATCGAACGACCTGTTTCAGACACGATCTAAGCGGCCCTGCCGTCTGACGGACATGCCCGTGACCGTCGGTTGACAGATAGGACAGCCCGATCACATGATTTTCGTTCATGATCTGGTTAAGGAACGCCGCTTCCTCCGGCTCAATCGCGAGGAAATACAGATTGTCTCCCGCTATAAGCCTGGACATGGCCGGCACCCGCTTCAGTTCCAGATACAGCTTATCCGGCCTCTCTGCGGTGATAAAGACATATCCCGGAAATGCTCTCGCCACATGAACGAACGCTCCCTCGTGGCGCCGCCAGAGCTGTTCACAGTATAATACGAAGCACTCATCATACAGATCTGATGGAAGCATCTTCCGGATCATCGTCACCAGCTTCTCCTCCTCGCCGGTCATTGTCTGAAGCACATACCAGTTCATATGGTTTTCTCCATTTCCCCGGGGCGGAGCGGCTTAATTGGCATGAAAATGGCATGGCTCCGCCATCCCGGCTGCTCCCCTAAGGGGGCCGGGAAGCATACGCTTCGCCATTCCGGACCGCGCGCAGCGAACCGGACTGTGAATGCACTGGCATTCCTGCCGTCGATATAACCCCATTCCGGGAAATGCAACCTCAGGCTCGCAATCTCCCGTCCCGGTTTTGTATAGATCCGGCCAACACTAAATACAGTATCTGCCGGGCGCTTGGGATCGAGTTCAACACAATATAGGATTGAGTTGAACTCAAAACTGCGGGTTGGGATAGAGTTTGAGTGACAAAAAAGAGGATTTTTGTCTGAA
>CANPZE010000031.1 GCA_947589315.1 uncultured Lachnospiraceae bacterium
AAGGTGGATACAGGGATTCGAACCCTGGGCCTCCAGAGCCACAATCTGGCGCGCTAACCAACTGCGCTATACCCACCATATTAAATTATTTAGAAAAAAAAATCAGCACATCCTTATATACCTGCGCTGCTTAACGTGCCAGAAGGGATTCGAACCCCCGACACACGGCTTAGAAGGCCGTTGCTCTATCCAACTGAGCTACTAGCACGAAGAGCGGGTGATGGGAATCGAACCCACGTATCCAGCTTGGAAGGCTGGTGTTCTACCATTGAACTACACCCGCATAAACTGGAAAGCTGCGATATGCGCTTTCCTATCTAAATCTATTATAAAGCGCCAGCAATCGGGGTGACAGGATTCGAACCTGCGACCCCCAGATCCCAAATCTGGTACTCTAGCCAAGCTGAGCCACACCCCGAATCGTCTTCCAACTTTACCCATGACGCAAGTAAAATTATATTACCTACAATAGATATTGTCAACACTTTTTTTCATTTTTTCAATTGGATTTTTTCAATTGGGGCCCGCAGATCCGTGCTGTAAAATGCGCTCTGTCTCTTTGATAAAAATTTCCATTTCTTCCCTTGTACCGATAGAGATCCGAAGATAATTCCGGATCCTGGGGCTGTTAAAATGACGGACAAAGATATGCTTCTTCCGCAGTCCTTCAAAAATCCTGACAGCCTCTACCTGGGGATGGGTGGCAAAAATGAAATTTGTCCTGGAATCCTGGAAGGAGAAGCCCAGGCGATGCAATTCCTTTTTTGTCCATTCCCGGGTCTCTATGATCCTGCGGCGGGTATCCTGAAAATATTCCTCATCGGCCAGGGCCGCCGCGCCCAAAGCCACGGAAAGCCTGGTCATAGGATAACTATTGTAAGAATATCGCACATCATTCATTGCCTGGATCAGTTCCGGCTGCCCCAAGGCATAGCCAATCCGCATCCCCGCCATGGAACGGGATTTAGAAAAGGTCTGAATGACAACTACATTGTCATACTCCCGTATCAGGTCCAGAGCGGAACCCTGGCTGAAATCCACATAGGCCTCATCAATGATCACCACTACATCCCGGTTATGTTCTACAACATCCCGAAGAAAGTCTATGCTCTGCTCTACGCCAGTAGGGGCATTGGGATTGGCAATGACCACACCGCCATTTTCCTGATAATAATCCTCCTTTACCAAATTAAAATCCCCGTCCAGCTCCGGGCGCAGATAGGGAATCCGGAAAAGCTCTGCCCAAACGTCATAAAAGGAATACGTGATATCCGGAAATAAAATGGGCTTTGGAGAGTTAAAAAAGGTCATAAAAGCGATCGCTAACACATCATCCGATCCCACGCCCACAAATACCTGTTCCTGGCTTACCTGATACCTGGCTGCCAGCGCTTCCACCAGTATCCGGGAATTGGGGTCGGGATACAGGCGCAGGCTTTCTGTCTGGAATCCCTGCAGGGCTTCCCTGACCAGGGGCGATGGCGGATAAGGATTCTCATTGGTATTCAGCTTGATCATATCCGGCAGATTCGGCTGCTCCCCCGGTACATACGGCTCAATCTGCCGCAGATTATCTTTCCAGCTACTCATATCTGCTCCGGCAATAACTGCCTCTCCTTTCTGATGCATTCTCCATCTATTTTTGATAATTTTCTGCCAGCCTGCGGAATGCGGGGAGCGAACGCTCTATCATTTCCGGGTCTACACAATAAGCAATACGCACATATCCCGGACACATGAAGGAAGATCCCGGTACCAGCAGCAGATGGTACTCCTTGGCCCGCGCCACAAAAGCCCCATCATCCGGTTCCAGTGCTTCCACCCACAGATAAAAAGCGCCTTCCGGCTTCACGCAATGATAGCCGTATTCTGTCAGGGCATCATACAGCTTCCTGCGGTTTCGGTCATAGGCCTCAACATTGGTACTGGCTTCCAGGCATTTTGCCACCACCAGCTGCTGCAGGGAGGGCGCATTTACAAATCCCAGGATCCGGTTGGCGATATTAGCAGCAGATACAATATTTTCAAAATCTTCCGCCTCAGAGGGGATTACCAGATAACCGATCCGCTCCCCTGGCAGAGACAGCGATTTACTGTAGGAATATCCTACGATCGTATTCTTATAATATTTTGTAAGATACGGCGCCTGCGCTCCATCGTACACTAATTCCCGATACGGCTCATCGGATATCAGGTAGATCGCAGTCCCAAATTCCTTCTGCTTCTTCTCCAACACTGCCGCCAGCTGACAGATTGTCTCCTCAGAATACACTACGCCGGTAGGATTATTAGGATTGTTAATAATGACCGCCTTGGTCCTGGGCGTCAGCTTAGCCTCCAATTCTTCTGCCCTGGGTTGAAAACTGGGCGGGTTAGGCGCAACCACCGCCATCTCCCCATCGTAATTTGCCACATAATTATTATATTCTCCAAAATAGGGAGCAAAAGCTACCACCTGATCCCCAGGATCCAAAAGCGTTTTCAGGATCACATTTAATCCTCCTGCCGCTCCCACTGTCATCAGAATATTTTTCTGGGAAAATCCTGTGCCAAACCGGCGGTTCAGAGACTGGGCTATCTTTTCCCGTACCTCTTCATATCCGGAATTATTCATATATCCATGGACATAACAGGGTTCCTCCTCCTCTAATGTCTGTATAAATGCCTGCTTTACAAGCTGCGGCGGTTCCACACTGGGATTGCCCAGACTGAAATCATAGACATTCTCCTGGCCAAATTCCTGGGCCAGACGCTTCCCCTCCTCAAACATAGCCCGCGTCACAGAGCTTCCTTCTATATATTTTATCATTTTTTTTGCTATCATAATTCATTCTCCTCACTGCCGCATACTTAGACTTTTTTCTAAGTATACCACGGTAATATATTAGAAAAAAGGGCTTGCATTTTTCTAATATATTCGGTATAATAACCAAGTTGCTATATTTTTGCGCCTCTAGCTCAGTTGGCAGAGCACCTGACTCTTAATCAGGGTGTCCAGGGTTCGAACCCCTGGAGGCGCACGCATATGCTATATCTATTTACCTAATTTAAACCATGCATAATACGCAGAAACGGAATGCCGTCCTATGATAGACCGTGGGACGGCATTCCGTTTCTGTATATATAGTATAAATCCTAGTATAAATCCGTAAACCTTTTATTCTTACTCACTCACGGGCAAAAATCTGTACCCAGTATGCCTGATGGGTATCCGGATCCTTATAATATCCTACTCCCATGGCAGTATAGGCAGAAGACAGGATATTCTCCCGATGTTCCTCTGAATTCATCCAATCCTTCATAACCTGGTTGGGAGAGGTCTGTCCTGCGGCAATATTTTCCCCTACAGAAGAATACACGATATCTTTATCTGTAAGCACGGTGAAACAATCCCTGCCATCCGGACGGATGTGGGAATATTTTGTCGCCAGCTCTTTCGCCCTTACACACGCTGCCTCTGTTAAACGGCTGCTTAGCTCCAGCTCCTCCTGTCCTGCCTTTTCCCGTTCCTCATTGACCAGATCCTGGATCTGTTTAGCATATTTTTCCGCAGCAGACTGTTTCACATATTTTCCAATCTTGACTGCGCCGGAAAAAGATCCCGTTATGATCCGGTTGCCGGAAGTGCGGTATGCTCTTACCTTTACATAATAGGTTTTCGTACTTTTTAAATTCATGATCTGGAAAGTGCTGGTCCTGGTAGCCCCCGTCTGTTTATATTTGCCGCCCTTTGAACCTGCAATGTACACTTGATAGCCTGTAACCTTACCTGTCTTTTTTATTTTTATTGTTGCTGCCTTTTTAGTCCGCTTGCTGACAGTCACTGACGGCTTCCCCACCTTGGCGGCAGCGCCGCTTACAGACTGTATCTGCGAGATGCAAAGCGCAGCCAGAAGCATCCATACCCATAATTTTCTTCTAATCTGTTTGCGCATATTCTCCTCCTATCCTGCAGCGCTGCATACGCTGCATATGCAGCCACATAGATCGCAGCCGCTGTATCCCAAGTATAGCACGATTTTATCGGGAAGAAAAGTATTTTCCAAATCCTTAAGAGAATGTTCACACAACTGACAAACTTTTTGGCGATTTTTTCAAAAAAAACTTGCATTTTTTATATAACTTGTATATAATAATATCGTTGTTTTAAAAAATAAATCATATTTGCGCCTCTAGCTCAGTTGGCAGAGCACCTGACTCTTAATCAGGGTGTCCAGGGTTCGAACCCCTGGAGGCGCACTGAAAGTCCTCGTTTGACAGTTTTCTGTTGAGTAAGGGCTTTTTTTTGACACAAATATCCGTTATAGTATAATCATTACATATATGAACCGAAGTAATTTATTATGCAGAAATGAGGTCAAGCTATGAAAATTTACAGGAAAATACACCCTTTCCTTCCTACCCTGTTACTGGCAGCCCTGCTCATACAGCCCCTGAGCTGTCTCCCGGCTGTGGCAGAGGCTGCGCCGGCCGCTGCGCCAGTCTGGGAGGACGATGATCCTGGCGCTTCCCGGCTGGGCGGCAGGGATTCTGCTGCAGATCTGCTGCAGAATCCCTTTCTGTCACAGCTGCGGGGGAGCTCCCAGATTACGAGCAAATATACTAAACAGACCTATACCAACGCCGATATCTTTGATGGCAAAAATATCTATAATGGCATTGATGTGTCACGCTATAATACAGATATTGACTGGAAGAAGGTAAAGGCCGATGGCATTGACTTTGCCATTATCCGGGTAGGCTACCGGGGATATGGCAGCGCAGGCGCCCTGGTAGAGGATCCTCTTTTCAAGCAGCATATGGAAGGCGCATTGGCCGCCGGGCTGAAGGTTGGAGCATACTTCTTCACACAGGCTGTCAATACAGAGGAAGCCGCCAAAGAGGCGGAATACGTCCTTGAAAAAATTGCCCCCTACAAAATCACTATGCCGGTAGCATTAGACTTTGAATGGCCGACAGAAGGCGGGAAGCCTGTGGGCAGAATGTATAACGCCAAATTATCTAAGGCAGGGTATACCAATAACTGCAAACAATTTTGCGCTACGATTGCCGCTAAAGGCTATACCCCTATGGTATATGCCAACGCCAGCGACCTGACAAATTCGATCAATGGCGCAGAACTGGCGCAGTCCTATAAGGTCTGGCTCGCCAATTATACCACCAAGACCTCCTATTCCAACCCTTATGAATTCTGGCAGTATTCCAGCAATGGAATGGTAAATGGCATTACTGACGCTCAAGGAAAACAGGCGCGGGTAGACTGCAACTTCTGGTACACCAACCGCAATATCCAGGATCTGACCGGTCCCTCTACCGGTCCTGCCATATCCATCCAGAACGGAATGATCGCCCCTGTTGAAGACCAGATCTATACAGGCAAGGCGCTTACGCCTGCGGTCACACTTACCGTTAATGGCTCTGTCCTAAATGCCGGCACAGATTATTCTGTTACATATACTGACAATATTTCTGCAGGCACAGCCACTATCACCGTGACCGGAACCGGCAATTACAGCGATACCCTGACCGCTTCCTTCCATATTTATCCCAAAAAGGTGGAAGACCTGACAGCTGTCTCTGCTGCTAAATCTGTTACTTTGCGCTGGGATACAGACACAGGGGGCAGCGGAGTGGAGATATATCGGAAAGATACCTACAATGGTTCCTATAAGAAGATAAAAACGATCTCCTCCGGTGATGTAGGCAGTTGGAAGAATGGAAAGCTGTCCAAGAAACATGAGTATTACTATCGGATCCGGGCCTTTGCCACCACAGCCGATGATGTAACCATCTACTCTGGATATACAAAGCTTACTAAGTCCACCTGCTCCTCTCCCCAGGTAGCCATAGCTCCTAAATCCCTTAAGCTTTTGAAGAAGCCTGCCGCTTCTGCCAAGAAGCTGGCCACTGTGAAAAAGGGAACCTCCCTGGTTTATGCGGGCATCACTCATCTAAAAAACAAGAATAAATTTCACCATGTACGATATGTGACTACCGCTAAAACCTATGACGGATATCTCCCTGCCAAGACCAGATTAAACTATTACAAGCAGGGTGTGACCACTACGCTGCTGAACCTGCGCAAGACTCCTGGCACCAGCGGAAAAGCGGTAATACAGATACCGAAAAACACGGAGCTTGCCATTCTGGGCAAAAAGAAAGTCCACGGAGATATCTGGTATAAAACAACTTATTCCGGAAAGAAGGGAAAGATCTATACCGGATATGTATCTTCCAATTATATTAAATAAAATTCTGTAAATAAAACAGTAAAAGCCCCAGCGCAGCGCCGTCCGGTCCGGCGGCAGTAATGCGCTGGGGCTTCCCATTCTCATTTATTATTTATAATCATATTTATATACGGTTACCGACAAAGGCGGAAGATTCATTTCTATGGAGTACTCCCGGCCATCGCAGGATATCTTTTTCGCAGTCACTGTTTTATGATTGGCAAGGCCGGTGCCGCCAAAACGCTCCTCATCCGATGAGAGGATCCAGGTATAAGTTCCCTTGCATGGCACTCCAAAACGCATCTTTTCCCTGGCCACTGGTGTAAAATTACACAGGAACAGCAATTGATTCGTAGCTTTCGTTCCCCTGCGCACAAAGCTGACCACGCTCATATCTGCATTCTCGCAGCTCATCCACTCAAAGCCCATAGGATCGCAGTCATTGACGTACATAGCGTCATATTTTTGATACAGCTTGTTCAGCTCCTTCACATAATCCTGCATCTGCCGGTTCCGTTCCTGGGAGAGAAGATCCCAATCCAGGCTCCGGGCCTCACTCCACTCCCGATACTGGGCAAATTCCTGGCCCATAAATAGAAGCTTCTTTCCCGGATGCCCATACATAAAGCCATATGCGGTACGAAGATTGGCAAACTTCGCATCCTGGTCTCCCGGCATCTTATTGATCATAGAACCTTTTCCATGAACTACCTCGTCATGGGACAATACCTGGATAAAATTCTCACTATAGGCATATTGCATGCTAAACGTCAGCCTGCCGTGATTAGGCCCCCGGAACAGAGGATCCATGTGCATATATTCCAGGAAATCATTCATCCAGCCCATGTTCCATTTAAAGAGAAATCCCAGCCCCTTCATTTCTACCGGCGCCGTCACGCCTGCCCAGGCTGTAGACTCCTCTGCCACGATCATCGTTCCCGGCTCCTCCTCCTCAAAGACCTGGTTCATATACTGGAACAGACGAATGGCATCATAGTTCTCGTTCCCGCCATCCTCATTGGGAAGCCATTCCCCATCATTCTTACCATAATCCAGATACAGCATAGAAGCTACGGCATCCACCCGGAGGCCGTCTACATGGAACTGCCTCAGCCAGAATAACCCATTTGCCACCAGGAAGTTCGCTACCTCCCGCTTGCCATAATTAAAGATCAGGGTTCCCCAATGAGGATGCTCCCCCCGGCGCTTGTCCGGATGTTCATACAAGGGTTGTCCACAGAAATTTGCCAGGCCATAGGAATCTCTGGGAAAATGGGCGGGCACCCAGTCAAGGATGACCTCGATTCCCTTAGAATGCATATAATCCACAAAATACATGAAATCCTCTGGCGTACCATGCCTCCTGGTAGGAGCATAATACCCGGTCACCTGGTATCCCCAGGAACCGTCAAAGGGATGTTCTGCGATCCCCATCAGTTCTATATGGGTATATCCCATTTCCAGGACATAGTCTGCCAGTTCGCCGGCTATCTCCCGGTAATTGTAAAAGCCGTCTTCCGTCCCGTCATCCTTCTTCTTCCAGGAACCAATATGCACTTCATAGATAGACATGGGACTGCAGCGGCGCGCATTTCTATTCTTCTTCCGCCTCTCTGCCATCCATTTCTTATCTGTCCATTTAAACCCTCTCAGATCTGCCACCACAGAGGCATTATTGGGCCGCAGCTCAGAACAATTGCCATAGGGATCTGACTTCATCAGGATCTCTCCGGCTCTGGTTAAGATCTGATATTTATAGACAGCCCCCGGCTGTACCCCGGGAATAAACAGCTCATAAATGCCTGATACCTCCAGTGTACGCATAAGATGGAGCCGCCCATCCCACATATTAAAATCACCCACAACGCTGACAGCCCTGGCATGCGGCGCCCATACCGCAAAATACGTCCCCTTGACGCCATCAATCTCCATCGGGTGCGCGCCCAGCTTCTCATAGATCTGATAATGTTTCCCCTCTGCAAAGAGATAGAGATCCATGTCGGTCAGCTGCGGCTGGAAAGAATAGGGATCCTCTGTCACCACTACATCATTTTCTCCATATTGGATATGCAGTAAATAAGGCGCCTTATATTTTCTTCCCTCTGTATATATACCGAAAAAGCCGCTGCCCGGCTCTACCTCCTCCAGATCCAACCGCTTATTTCCTTTACGGTCTGTCACATAGATGCTCTGAGCCTCCGGGCGGTAAACCGTAAACACCTGCCCTTTATTAAAATCATGTAATCCAAGCAGATTATGAGGAGCATTATGGCAGCCCTCCATCAACTCGTCATATTCCACCCATTTGATCCACTGTTCTAACTTCTCCTGCATATTGTTTCTCCTCTATCGCTTATTTCTTAAACGCCTTCCAGTACCCCGCCTTTATTCCATCGATTTTACCAATTCTGTCACAGCTGCAGCCATGTCCTGGGATCTCTTCCTGGCATCCTCCAACGAACTCCCCACAACTCCATAATAGAACTTCACCTTAGGCTCTGTTCCTGAAGGACGCACGCACATCCACGCATTATCCGTCATATCAAAATATAATACATTAGACTTGGGAAGGCCGGTGGATCCTACTTTGCCGGTAGCCAGCTCCGTTACTTCGTCCTTCTGGTAATCCCGGAAAGAAGTCACCTGATAGCCACAAATTTCTTTGGGGGGATTCTCCCGCAGTGTCGCCATGATCTCCTGGATCTTAGCCAGCCCCTCGATCCCCTTCATTGTCACGGACTGAACCCCATCCAGATAGTAACCATAACGCTCATACATAGCAATCATAGCATCCCATAATGTCATATTCTTTGTCTTATAATAAGCCGCCGCCTCACATAGCGCCATTGTTGCCACAATCGCATCCTTATCTCTGGCATGGGTACCAATCAGACAGCCATAGCTCTCCTCAAATCCAAAAAGATAACTTCCCTTTCCGGTATTCTCAAAGTTCAGGATCCGCTGGCCGATAAATTTAAATCCTGTCAGAACTTCCATCAGCTCAACGCCATAATATTTTGCAATGGCATCTGCCATATTAGATGTCACGATGGTTTTAATCAGTACGCCATCCTCCGGAAGTCCTTTTGTCGCCTTCCGCTGGGAGATCTCATAATCTGCCAGCAGGCAGCCGGACATATTTCCGGTAAGGGAAATATATTCTCCCGATGCCGCATCCTTAACATAAACGCCCAAACGATCCGCATCCGGATCCGTAGCCAACACCAGATCTGCATCCTTTTCTTTGGCCAGCTTTAATGCCAGCTCAAAGGCCTCTGCCGCCTCCGGGTTGGGATAGCTGACAGTCGGAAATTCTCCATCGGGCAATTCCTGCTGGGGTACCACATATACATTTTCAAATCCCAGCTCCTTCAGAACTCTTCTCGCCGGAAGATTGCCGGTTCCATGAAGCGGCGTATACACAATCTTCAGTTCCTTGCCCACTGCCTCTATGCTGTCCCAATGAATAACCTGTTTCTTTAACTCTTCTATATATTTATCATCAATCTCTGCGCCAATCTGCTGGTACAGACCCTGCTTCACAGCCTCCTGCTTGTCCATAGTCTTTACAGCGGCATAGTCTGTCACCGCCTTCACCTCATTCATGATCCCTGTATCATGAGGGGGCGTGATCTGGGCCCCATCCTCCCAGTATACCTTATACCCATTATATTCCGGCGGATTATGGCTGGCTGTAATATTAATGCCTGCCACACATTTCAACTCACGCACAGCAAAGGACAGCTCTGGAGTCGGGCGGAGAGATTCAAACACATATGCCTTGATTCCATTAGCTGCCAGGCACAATGCTGCTTCATCAGCAAATTCCGGCGACATCCGGCGGGAATCAAAAGCAATGGCTACTCCCTGGTCTGCCTTTCCTGACTGGAGAATATAATTGGCAAGCCCCTGCGTTGCTTTCCGTACCGTATAAATATTCATGCGGTTCGTCCCGGCTCCAATGATCCCCCGCAAGCCTGCCGTCCCAAATTCCAAGTCCATATAAAAGCGTTCTTTGATGTCATTTTCATCCTCTGCAATAGATCGAAGCTCTTTCTTCGTCTCCTCATCAAAATAAGGATTGTTTAACCATTCGTTATAGATATCTTTGTAGTTCATGTTTTTTCCTCCTATATGTGACGGCATCTGCCGAAATCATTGACTTGTTGCTGTTGCACTGTCTGCGCTGGACGTATCTGCAGCCTGGGAAGCCGTGGGCTCCGATGTGTTGGCGCTGTCCAGATCATCGCTGTTCTCCGCCAGTTCCGCGAAAGACAGGGTCACGTTTTCCGAATCGTCCAGAATATCTATGGAATAGCTTTTAGTAATATAACCATCCCGGCGCAGGGTGAGGGTCTGGGACCCAATAATCTTAGTAAAGGTACAGGGCGCCAGTCCTTTATATACATTGTCCAGATATACTTCTGCTCCCTCCGGGGCCGCTATGGTAATTGTGTGGTCACTGTCAATCTTTTTAGTGACCACATCCTTGCCCGAAGAAGTATCTGTCGAAGACGGCGTCTCTGTAGCCTCGTTCTCCGCTACCTCCGCTTCTCTGTCTATCAGACTGATATGGATCGTATCGGAAGGACGCTCTACATCCAGCTTTCCTGTGTAATCCTCATAACCGTTCATAGTCACTCCGATCTGATATACCCCATAGCTCAGGGCGATCGGATCACTGTAATCCACTGCTACCCCATTAATCGTCAATTCTGCTCCTGCCGGCTCAATGTCAAAAGTAATCCTCCCTGTATTCTCTGTGCCGGCAGACTGATAAGCCCGGAAATCTGCTATGGATTCCCTGCCATCCCGTACCGTTACCGTCTTGAGCGCTGTCATGCTTCCCTGGCTCATAAGAACCCGGTACGTCCCTTCCCGGACTGTAACCAGCATGTTTTTTGTAATAGGAAGAATGAGGCCATTGCCAATGCCTACCATGCCTCCTATAAAATCCTTGTAATTGGCAAAACGGATATAACCGTGCCCTTTTGTGCGCACAATAGAATACACTGTATAACCGCTGCCCCGCACCGTTAATGTATCCTGGCTGTTCAATTCCATTAATTCCAGCCTTTGCTGTCCCGCACCGATATAAGTCAGATCGGAATATTGGTATTTTCTTCCTGCCACCTGCAGGCTCTTCTCTGCGCTGTCTATGGCAAATTTCTTAACCTCCTGATATTCCCAGGCATCCTCCGGCACGTTCATCTCGGTAATACGCGCAGAACTAAGCTGGTACTTTGCCTCCATAATCTGCCCGCATTCCAACTGTTCTCCGGTTATCTCCGTACCGTATTTATCTGTAATCCGGGAAACCGCATTATATTGCAGTATCGTCTCCCTGTCACTTCCCAGCTCCTGCAGGGTAATCCGGCCCTGTGTGGTATCATTGGCAACAATAACTCCCGTCAGGGAAGCATCCCCGACTTCGGATCGCAAACCAGTTCCAGAGGATGTTACCTCTCGCCTGGACGTTGCTCTGATACAGCCCGACAGGAGTAGCGCCAGGCTAAGAAAGGCTGCCGCTACGCCCATTTTTCCTCTGTTCATTAACATAGTTGGCCTCCATGGATCTCTCTACTGTATACAGGACAGCCCATCGGCATCGCGCCTTCGGATCAGTCCCATACGCTATATATTATACTACACCCGCCTCTAAAATAAAAGCTTTTTTGCCTCATTCAGGAATTTTACACGCTCCTCCTCCTGCCCCCGGATCCGCATTAATTTTTCCAGATTTTTAGCCGGCAGCCAGGACTTCCTTCCATTGTAGTAAAAATTTACCAGCTTCCAATATTTTTGAGGATAAAGAAGCAAAATATAGAGCAGTTTCTTCTCCCGGCTCTCCAGAGGACGCTCCCCCTGATAAGCTGCGATCAACTGGCTGCCCAGTTCCCAATTCCATCCATTTTTTTCCATTACCTTGCGCAGAAACCCATATAGGTCTACCACTTGAATCCCGATTTCTGCCCGCTCAAAGCTGGTAGTGATAATCTCTTCTCCGCTAAATAATATATTGTGATAGGTGTAATTCCCGTGGCGGACCCTTCCCTGACGAAGCGTATCCTCCCAAAGCTGTTCATAGTCGCTGTCCTGAAGCAGTGTCTGAGCCATACAGGCCTGCTGATAAAATATAGGGAAGGAATTGAGCAGGCAGATCTCCATTTCATTCTTTTTCTTTTTACTGCGGATGTAGCTGCGCACCCGTTTCATTTCCCGATTGTGCCGCTCCATTTCCTGGGGGATGCCTTCGCTTTGATAAAAAGCTTCCTCCTTCTGTCCTGGAATCTGCAAGAGGCGGTGCAGGCGACCTAAATGGGCCGCCCCCCGTTGGACAGCGGTTTCATCTCGGATATTACATTCCTCTCCGGTATACCACTGCCGGATCACCCAATAATTTCCATAATTATCCCGGGTGCGATATTCCCCATTCCTATTCTTTCTTGTCACATCCACCCGGGAGTATCCCTGCAGCTCCAGATGAGCTTTCAGCTTTTCCTCAAATTCAATCCTTGCAGGGCTTACATTATATTCTTTTAACAGCAGCATTCCCTGGTCGCTGTCTAATAATATGGCTCCTCTGGTACGCTTTTTCCCTCTGACCTGGACCGGGTACTGCCGAATCACTTCCTCTAGCTTATCTTCCATCCCTTTCACCCTCCTGCATCACATACTTGTTTCATAATATGCAGAAATATGACAATGTATGATAAGCAAAATCCCAGGCAACACTGCCCTTGCGCTGCCTGGGATCTTTAAGTATCCTTTTCGTTATTTTTTACTATTCCTACAATCCTTCACCGTTGCCAGCTTGCGTTTCTTTCTACAGATCAGGAAGATTCCCAGATCTGCTGCCAACAGCAGGATCATACTGACAATAAGCATAGGATATACTTTGTCTGCGGTATCTACCGTGCCGGTATCCCGGCTGGAGCTGACCTTGCTTCCGGTCTTCTCCTCATTTTCAGTAGTATTGACTTTCTTTTTCTTTGATTTCTTCTGCTTCTTTTGTTTCTCTTGTTTCTCCTTTTTCTCCTTTGTATCATTTCCTGTATCTGTATCCTGCGTGGATGCCTTCTTCTGATAATTATCCTTGAAGGCTACAGTGGAAGTGTTATCCTTGGCTACATCTACATCTGCTGCCTTGGCCTTCTGCGAATCCCCGCCATTTACCGTATAAGATACGCTCTTTGTCACATAACCTTTTACATTATAAACAGTCTCTGTCACCGTGTAGCCGCCTGCTGCTTTATCCAGTTCCAGAACATATTTGTCTGTATTGCCATCGTAAGTAAAGTCTTTCAAAGTATAGGTATTCTCCTCTTGCGTTCCGTTATTTTTCACAACGAAACGCAGGGCGCCTTCTGCCTCTTCCTTCGTCACAGGTCCATTTATCACCTTAGTGATCGTAAGCTTTCCTGTGTTGGAGACAGCAGCGTAACGATCCTTATAATCCACCTTGGTAGTCGTATCTTTAGCAACTGTTACCGCAACCTCTTTTCCTTCCACTTCCGTTGCGCCATTGATAGAATAGGTAACACTTTGCGTCACATAGCCGTTGACATCCGATACGCTCTCTGTCACCGTATAGCCTCCCGCAACTGCATCCAGCTCCTTGGTATACACGCCGGTAGCAGCATCTCTGGAAAATTCTTGTAAGGTATAAATGCTCTCTGTACCTGTAGAGTTGTTCTTCACAGTAAAGCGTAATGCGCCTTCTGCCTCTTCTTTCGTCACAGGCCCTTCAATAGTCTTAGTAATTATCAATTTGCCTACCTCCGTCAGCTGGTCGCCAGCAGAGGATACTGTTGTATATTTATCCTTAAAATCTACCTGTGTCACCTCATCCTTGGCAACGGTCGCAGCCGCAGAGCTTCCCTCAGCAGGGGCGCTTCCATTTACAGAATAGGTTACACTGGCCAATGTATAGCCCTTGATATCTGTTACCGTCTCTGTTACCGTATAGCCGCCTGCTGTCGGTTTCAACTCCAGCACATATTTCCCCTCGTTGCCATCGTAGACAAAATCATCCTTCAGTGTATATACATTTTCTTCTTCGGTGTCATTATTCTTCACAGTAAAACGCAGCGCGCCTTCATACTCTTCCTTCGTCACAGTTCCTTCAATAGTCTTACTGATCCGAAGGATTCCACTGTTCTCATCGACTTCATAATCATCCTTATAATCTATAGAAGAAGTGCCGCCTTCATTAACTGTTACCACTGCGCTGGTACCGGAGGTCTCTTTGCCGTCCACAGTATAAGTGACTTGTTTCTTAATATATCCATTTATGGAGGATACGCTTTCCGTTACGGTATAACTTCCTGCCGGTACATCCAATTCTTTTATATAAAGATCTGCCGTTTTATTATAAGAAAAGCTGCTCAACGGGTATACCGTCTCCTGCCCGGTAGTGTTATCCTTTACAGTAAACCGCAAAGCGCCCTCTGCCTCTTCTTTCGTCACAGGCCCCTGGATCGTCTTAGTAATGACCAGCTTGCCTGTAGCAACAGTCTCTGGCTTATTCTCATAAAACAGCTCCGAGCCGCTGGTAAATATATCAACGGATCCATCCTCCGGAAGGGTGATCTGGGAGGAGCCGGTCAGTACAAAATAGTAAGGTTCTGTATTGCAAATGTAACCATCCTTGGCAGAAGTCTCATATAATACATAAATCTGGTCAAATAACAGACCTACTATTTTATGTTCTCCCTTTTCATCAACGGCAATATTCTCTTCTACGACAGCGCCGTCCACCATCTTTTTATTGACAGCATCGTAGCTGGCTTTCAGCAGCCGGAAAGTAGAACCGTCCAGAGCTTCCACAGAATCATTGTTATTCCAGTACTTCCGGATCATAATCTCTCCAGTCGTACTTTCTGCCCATACATCAGGTGTGATCGCCACTCCTGACAGGGACTTGCCGGACTTAGACTGATCACTGGTATAGCCGGACAGCTTAAATTCATTGGAGCCGCCTTCCTTTGTAAAGGAACCATTCTTTGTGCTGTCTGCAGATATCGGAAGTTTCACTCTCGCCCGATACGTAATCCGCAGATACGTAGCATCCGGCAGACGGAATGTCAAAGAGTTATTCTTTAGGGAATAGGAGCATTTATATTCCGTTGTTGCCAGGTCAGACCAACGTCTTGTAGCAGGGTCGTATTTCTCTACCTTAATGGAATCCAGATCATAGGCCAGCTCGCTTCCCAGCGTATCCACAGCCTCCAACATTCCGGACGCCAGATCCAGCCTGTCTGGATTAACCCTTATCTCATACTGAGCATATGGCGCCGTTTTTGAATCATAGGTTACCTTTTTATCCACCACCTGCCCGGGGGACAGAGTATTAGTCGTAGAATAATCTCCTATCGGTGTTCCGTTATAGGTCCCTGTTATGAAATTGGTAAACTCCTTCTCTTTTCCCTCCTTTACAAAGGAAACCGGATCTTCCAAAGTCATCGTATAAACCAGATAAATCTTGGCTTCTGGATTGCTTTCTGCCTGTGCCTTAATATCCGCAGTCACCGGAATGCGGAATAAGATCTTCCCATCCTTTACTTCAGTATTTACCGTTGTGTTTGCTAACGAAGTAGCCCAATACGCAGTTTTTAAAGCTGCTGCCACAGAATCCTGCTTCAACGTCAGTCCCTTCGGTATGGTATCTGTCAGCTCAATATCCTGTCCTGCGGTCAATGTTTTAATCTGAGCCATATCTACCGTGACCAAATACTCAATTTCATCCTTCGGTACAGTTATCCCCAGATCTTGGGCCCTGCCAGTATATCCCTTTTTAGTCAAGGCAGTCTCCTTCTTATACACTGCAGTATCCGTATAAGTTGTGCCGCCAAAGGAATCTCTATAATTCAGGGTCGCCTTATTTTGATATGTCTTTCCATTCACATTGGGATCTGTAACCTTAGTTTCATAATAAAGAGTGATGGTCTGCCCTTCTACTCCTTTAATATAAGTATCCTGGAATGTTATATTTCCATATGTGGAATATCCATCGTAGGATGCAACAATCGCATTATCTGATATGGCGCCTGCGGTGATAATCTGTTTCTTTTCCCCTGAGCCCACCTGCAGATATACGTCCGGCTGTAATGTATGCCCGCCCTGGTCATTAACCCAGTCCGATGTACTATCCGTTACTGTAACAGAAGTAACGCCTTCGGGAATTTTGTCCAGCGATACCTTCCAGGAAAGTATCTTATCCTGTGGATCATAATCAACAAATTCCTTATGGATCCAATTTCTTCCATTAGAATTGACAGTCCCTGTCTGTTTATACTCTTCCCCGTTAATCGTTACCGTTACCGTATTCGTAAGCGGAACCCTGGTAGCGTTGTTGACCACATTATCCTTAATCGTTGTCTCATAGGTACAAACCCATTTATTCCCGTCCTTTCGCCAGGTTCCATTGTTCAAAAGATCCTTTACCGTTGAATCCGTAAAAGAATCACATGCCTGGTCTTTGATCGCAGAGATCACTGTTTCGCTAATGCTGGTATCCGATGGATCGTTTAATTCTCCCAGGTCAATGCTGATCGTCCAGACAATAACATTATCCGAGTTTTCCTTATATTTTCCAGTTTTTGTAATCTTAGGTTTATTTCCCTGGATCGTATACTGGTCAGAAGCCTTGCCTGAGTCCCCATTTGCCTTCTGATAAGTAGCCTGCGCCGTATTTGTATAATCTTTCTCCGGCGATTTCTTCATGATGTCGTCATCTACATCCATTGTATACGTAATTTTAATGCTTTCGCCGCTTTTTAAGGTGACCGTTTTCAAAGCGGCCTGCAGCGCCGCCCAGCTTCCATAGCTCTGCCCGCTCAGCACCGAACTGTCGCTGGTGATCTTTATGTTTGACATATTCGACAGGCCGGTATTCCTGTCCAGCACATCGCTCAGATCAATATCAGTCACATCATTGTTCCAGGCTGACAGCGTTATTATATAATCCTTTTTTAATTGACCGCCATCCGAATAAGGATACAGCCCTTTTGAGTCATTGGCGCTCTTGAACAGCTGAAAATAACTGTCCGGTGCAGCGGCATCAAAGGTCACAGTCCACGTTATTCCATTCTTTACACCGATTTCAAACTGCTGCCCGTCTTTGTTCTTCTTTTCATCTTCATCCCAGTTGGTGGAAATTCTTCCTTCAATGGATGCGCCTCCTTGACGCTCGCTTGTCTTTCCTACATATTCCTCATTCAAAGTGATACGGAAAATACCGTCTTTGATCTCATAAGTTCCGATCACAGCCGATGAAGTATCACTCAAAGGCCCGCCCGGATTGTCATCAATATGAATATACTGCAGTAATTCATCCAAGTTCATTTCAAAAACCCGGGTCTCCTGATCCATATTGCTCAACGTCCAATTCAGCTGCAGCTTAATCGGATCTCCGTCTTTCACTTTAGTATCCGCTGTAGGTACCTCGCCATTTATCGTAAGCTTAAACTCGCTGGCTGTGATCTGCCCCACATTGTCTGCCCGTACCTGGCCGGATCTCAGTCCATTATAAACAGAAAAAGCCAACACAAGCATGGCTATAATCGCTGCTACAGTTGACACTCTTTTAATAGGCTTCATATTCATTCCCCCTCCTGAACCCTATATTGTTTTACGAGTAATATAAAAGAGGATTCCAGTTCTGTGAAATCCTCTTTTACTCTGGTAAGCTATATTATATCACGAATAGCGCAAACACGCAATATTTATTACTCAAGTTCTGATACTAATTTCTTCAATGCGCTCAGCGCCTCATCCGGCAATTTGTCATAACCATCTTTCTCTGTAGCAAATTCCTCTACGGCATTCACGCGGTTCTGCATTGCGCCCTTCAATGCCTCCTTATAAGACGCATCATTCAGATCTGGCACAAAGCCTTCCCACTCCATGATCTCAATATCTTCAAAGCTGCCCCACTTCTGGAACTGTGCCTTGCCTTCAACGATCCTCTCCAGAATCCCCAGGGTATCCTTAGGCTGAACCTTCTTGCCCATGAAGTCGCCGGTATTTACAATATAACAATCCACGTTCTTCTCCTCTACCAGCTTCTTGAACTTCTCATAATCATTGGCCAGAGGATAGGTACGGAACGGATTGGCATAAGGAACGATACGAAGGGCATTCATATCGGTGCCGGCCTTTACACGCTCTGCTGTAGATGTCTTGGTGGCCAGTGTTGCGCCCATAACAGAAGCCAGCGCTGCACCCTTCAACCGAACTACCGGAGGAATGGTGGGATCCTTCATGATCCAGATAATGGAATTTACCGGGCTGTCAATCTTATCTACGCGGTTAGGGGACCACAATTTGGACTTGATCGCACGTCCATTACCGTTACGGATATCTTCTGTTACCAGCTGGATCTTACCGTCCTCATCCATCGTAGCGGAGCAGTTCTGCGCAGACAGGAGATATTTATTGTCCGGGCAGCCGGTAGGATAATCTGCTGTCTTATCAAAATAGGTAGGCTCCAGCGCAATGGATGCGCAGGTGTCTGTATTGATGATGAAGGCATCGTCATGAAGGACAGTGATCGCCTTGTCGCCATATTTGTTATTGTGCTTTGCATGGGTCAGTGTGGACTTCCCGGAGCCTGACAGGCCAAATACGGAAGCAACATACTTCCTGCCGTCCGGCAGAGTGTACTCCTTCTGTCCGCCATGGCAACTTGCATATCCGTTACGGTTGGCAATAGCCCATGCCATCGTCAGCGTGCCTTTCTTGTGTTCGCCGAAATATTTCATACCCAGGATCGCCGCACAGTTCTCGTTAGTATCAAAATAGCACAATGTCTGGTCATCGCTGAGGCAGCTGTAATCTACATCCGGGCTCGGCGTAGGCGCCCACTGGGGATCAGAGAAAATATAAATATCTGCTTCCTTGCCATCCCCTACGGCTTTTGATGCCTTATACATTTTTACGTAATCATCAGACATATACTGGAAGTTGATCATCCAGTTGTACATCAGATTCTCTTCCCCTTCGGGGATCAGAAGATGTGCCTTTACCATGAACTCCGGATCCAGGCCTACAAATACCTGCGCATGATACAGTTTTCTGAATCTGGTCTTATAAATCGCATCCATAACTACCTTATCCAGCTTGCCAGCGTTTACCCCCGGCTCCCCTTTGATGCGGCGGGCTGCTGCATAACGTCCTGTTACTGCCCCATCGTTGAACAGCAGTACCTTGGCATCTGCGTCAAGGCCAAACTCTTCCCCTCTGTATACGGGCATATCCGTAACAATGGTTCCGGGAGAGTTCTTTGCCAGATTATATGCTTCCTTTAAGGTATTTACCTTAACTACATTATTGCCATAAAATGCAGCTTCAATGATGGCGCGGGTATTGGTCACTGCTTCGCCTGTCTTCGGAAAGCCTACCTTGCCGGCGCCGATCTCTTCCAACTTGTAATTCGCTTTTGTTGCCATGTGCACTAACCTCCTATGATATGTTTTCTTAAAGTAAAGTATAGGAATTTTTTTCTCAAAAGTCAATCAAGAAAACGTCAAATTTTGCAGGGACTTTCCCTATTTTCCCAGCAATTTTGCTAAAATTCTACTCCGTTCCTTTTTCTCTCTGCTCCTGCATCCAGGTCTCCATTCGATTGCGGATCACAGAAAAAGGAGCTGTTCCAATGGACAGGAAAAATTCATGGAAGGCTTTGGGTGAGAACTTTTTCCCCAGTCCATCCTCCGCCGTGTCTCTCAGTTGCCGGATCTCCAGATACCCCAGAGTGTACTTCATATAGCCCACCGGCTCTGCCACCATAGAATCAAAAACAATCTTGCTCTGGCTGGCGCTAAACCCAAATTCTTCCAGATAGTTTTCCAGCTTCTGGTAACTCCATCCCCGGTAATTTACCAGCAGGTCCGCCCGGGCATAAAGGCAGAGCGTGGCCAATGCATTCTGTTCCAACAGGTCTGCCACCTCTTCCTCCAGGTCCGCCAGATGATAGCTATACAGCTCTGCATAAGTCCCCCAGCCTTCAGAATATCCCCCAATGTCAATAATACTTCTAATAGGATGGGGCTTCGTAGACTGAAAATAACAATTCTGATACAAATGCCCCGGATAGCTTTCATGGCCGATCGTGGGAAAGGACTGGGACAGGTCATATTCTTTGTTTTGATTGATGTAAACTACATTATTTTTATAATTGTCTATGGGGGAAGTCAGATAAAAGGCAGGACTCAGGCTCTCCTCCAGAGATTCATCTACATATTTTATCTGACAGGTAATATCCTCTGACAGTGGAGGGAAGTCTGCCAGCATTTGCTGCTGCAGCCATTTAATCGCCTCCGTAGGTTCTGAATAGGGATATTTTACATCCTGCGCATCATAGTAAGCCGATGGAGATTGGGACATAATCTGCCCCATTTTCTTCTGCGCCGCCCTTAATGTCTTCTCCAGCAGCTGGTCAATGTCTTCTGGAGAACGGTCCGATCCTGTCATTGCCCTCAGCAGATAGGTATAATATTCCTTTCCTTTTTCAAAATGGCACAGGCCTCCCTGATTGGTCCCGCTTCCTTTTAATTCGGAGAGGCCGTCGATCAATGTCTGATAGGCGGGAACCAGGGAATCCAGCACTGCCTCCCGGTTCTTCTTCTGGTATTCCTCCTTCTTTTCTTTTGATATGTCCATGTCTTCCAGCCTCTGGTCAAAAACAGAAATCAGATAATTTTCTTCCGGACTGGCAATAAAGTCCTGGCATTGATCTATAATCGCCTGGGCGGTAGTATCACTCATAAAGAGGCCTTTTGACGATTTCTCTTTCTCAAAGTCCAGGATCTGCTGGAAATATGCGGGTACCAGCTTTAATATTGACAGATATGTTTCCACATCCTTTTCTGTATAGAAATTGTATTCTGCGAGCAGGATGGGAAGCTGTGCCTGGATCCCAGTGGTAGGCCCCAGGCATTCACTGTATTCTATAAGTCCTGATGCCTCCAGGTTCTGATTGAGCTGCTGGTTCAAAATGTCATAAATTAATTGCTGTTCCTGAGTCAGCTTATCATAATCAAAGGTTTCCAAGCTGGCCAGCCAGTTCTCCGAGACGATCAGGCTATTCTGTAACGCTGACATGCTGTATTCCCCCAGGGATGGCTCCAGCTCCTCTGTGTCAATGCCGTATGCCGCCGGATCCTTTATTGTATAATTCAGCGTAATGCTGTCATCCGTAATTTCCTGTACAAACATTTCCTGAAGAAATGCCTCAAAGTCTTTCTGGGTCTGCTCCTGGCTCCGGCTATCGCTGACCTGAGGATGCTCCAGCATCCCTTTTTCCGAAATCCTGCAGCCAGTAACGCCCAGGCCGGATATTACAAAAGATACCGCCAGTAAGAAGCTAAGCAATCGGCGCCCGATACCAGGCTGCTTTTTTGATTTTCCATTCATGTTTTGCTTATTCATGTTATAACTCCCTTTACACTTATATATATGCTCTATGCTGCTCCAATAGAAGCCAGCGCATAACTTACGGGAATACGTCCGGATAGGACAGGGCGGGAATCAGACAAAAATCCACTTCCTGCCTATCTTTTTATGACAGCCAGAAAGTGGATCTGTAAATTCTATGCTTTATTGTTTATTTTAAAGAATAATATACACTTTCTTCCTCTGTGCCAAGCTCCAGAATCAGCTTGCCCTTTTTCTTTGCCACCTTCTTCGGCACTTCAAAGGCAATCACACCCTTTTTCTTCGTCAGAGGATTAATGTTCTGCTGATGTAAATCCTTATCGTATCCCAGCAGATTCGTTGCGCTGTATTCATACTTATCCTCATAGTAAAGGGTAGCGTCCAATGAGTCATCGTACACTACTGTAGGAAGGAAAGTAGACTTTTTCTTGCCATTATTTCTTACAGTAGCTGTGATATAGATAAATTTATTACCCTTGTCCGGCTTGAACGCATAAAATTGGCCATCCTGGATCTTAGCTCTTATCTCCGCTTTATTAACAGTTACTGTCCAATCCGTCAATTTAGATTTCTTTCCCAAATCCAATATATCTTTTTCCTGCTCTTCTTCCTCCGGGGCTGCGGACGCCTCCTCTGGTGCTTCCGTCACCGTCTCCTGAAGGTTCTCTACCAGCTCAGACGACACCTGATTCACCACATCCGTAGGAGTGGTACAGCCTGTCAAAAGCACAATGCAGGCGCTTAATATAATGATTTTCTTTTTCATTCGATCTCTCCTTTTTGTATGTGTCTTACTTGCGTGCCACATATCAATTATACAAATTTTATGATAAAAATCAATAGCAGGGCCTTACGGCCGCTGGGAGGACCGCTGGGAGAAGGCCTGTGCGCTGCCGGCCGGGGTCAGCAGATCTCTGCCCCTGCAGGCATTTCCTTTTCCGGTGTGACTAACGCCAGATTCCCTTCCCCATCCTCTGCGCACAGCAGCATTCCCTCTGAAAGGACTCCTGCCAGCTTGGCAGGCTTCAGGTTCACCAGGACCATAACCTTTTTGCCGACCATTTCTTCCGCAGAATAATACTGCTTAATGCCAGATACAATCTGTTTTACCTGGCTTCCTATTTTTACCTGGGAACAGAGCAGCTTCTTGGATTTCTTTACCTCTTCGCAGGCAATGATCTCGCCTACCTGGAACTGCATTTTCATAAAATCATCAAAGGTAATTTCTGGCTTTGCCTCAATATCAATGACCGGCTCCTGGCTTACTCCGCCTGCTGCTGCCATTTGAGCTTCCCGTATTTCCTCAGCTCTGGCCAGCACTTCCTGAACATCCAGACGCATAAACAGAATCTCTGGCTTCTCTGTCACCTTCGTTCCCGATACATACCCGCCAAACCGGTCCATAGCATCCAGTTCCCGCCTCTGAGTATTCAGCTGCGCCAGAATCTTTGCCGTAGTGTCCGGCATAAACGCCTCCAGCAGACTGGCTCCTATGGTAATGCTTTCAATCAGATTATAAAGCACGGTGGACAGCCGGTCCTTCTTTGCCGGATCCTTCCCCAGGATCCAGGGCTCAGTCTCATCAATATATTTATTGCACCGTTTAAACAGGGCAAATACTTCGGTAATGGCATCTGCCACCCGCAGCTTATCCATCTTCTCGATCACCTTTTTCGGCGTCTCCAGCGCCTTTGCCTTCAGGTCTTCATCCACTGGTTCTGCCACTCCCATATCCCTGGCTGCGCCTTCCAGATATTTATTGGTCATAGATATTGTTCTGTTCACCAGATTGCCCAGCGTATTGGCCAGATCCGAATTCAGCCGTTCTACCATTAATTCCCAGGTGATCACGCCATCGTTTTCAAAGGGCATTTCATGAAGTACAAAATATCGGACAGCATCCACTCCGAACATATCCACCAGATCATCTGCATAGATAACATTTCCTTTGGATTTGCTCATTTTACCCTCTCCCTGCAACAGCCAGGGATGACCAAATACCTGCTTGGGCAGGGGGAGATCTAAAGCCATCAGCATAATAGGCCAATATATGGTATGGAACCGGAGAATATCTTTCCCGATCAGATGCAAGTCTGCCGGCCAGAACTTCTGGAACAGATCTGTCCCGTCTTCTTTCCCGTTATTGCCATCTACATCGTAGCCCAGGCCTGTAATATAGTTGCTCAGGGCATCGATCCACACATAGATCACATGCCCTGCATCAAAATCCACCGGAATACCCCATTTAAAGGACGTACGGGATACACACAGATCCTGAAGCCCGGGAAGCAGGAAATTATTCATCATTTCGTTTTTCCGGGACTCGGGCTGGATAAACTCAGGATGGGTATTGATATGCTCAATCAAACGGTCCGCATATTTACTTAATCTCAGAAAGTAAGCTTCCTCTTTAGCCGGCTGGCATTCCCGCCCACAGTCCGGACATTTGCCGTCCACCAGCTGGGAGGGCGTGAAAAAGGATTCACAGGGGGTACAATACATTCCTTCGTAGTTTCCTTTATAGATATCTCCCTGCTCATACAGCTTCCGAAAAATTTTCTGCACCTGTCTCTCATGATCCTCATCTGTAGTCCGGATAAACTTATCATAAGAAGTGTTCATCAGATCCCAGATGGACTTGATCTGTCCGGAAACGCCGTCTACAAATTCCTTGGGGGTGACGCCAGCTTCTTCAGACTTAATCTCAATCTTCTGCCCATGTTCATCCGTCCCCGTCTGGAAGCGCACGTCATAGCCCTGCTGCCGCTTAAAGCGCACAATGCTGTCCGCCAGCACCGCCTCATAGGTATTGCCAATATGGGGCTTCCCTGAGGTATATGCAATTGCTGTTGTCAGATAATAGGTTTTCTTTTTTTCCATACCGATCTCCTTTTCTTTTTTAATCTTACTGTCTTTTATTGTCATTGCCTTAAATAAAAAAATGCCTTTAAGAAGAATCTTAAAGACGAGTATATCCCGTGTTACCACTTTAATTCATCTGTACCTTACGGATACAGACCTTTACCACTGCTCGGATTAAAGCAATCCTTTACAGAGAGACGCTTTAACGGGCGCACCCGCCGTAGCCTGACAAAGCAGCCGGATCACTGCCCTGCTCGGTACGAAGCTCCAAGACCATCTTCCGCAATGCAGCCATACGCCCTTTCTCAGCTCCCGGGTTCTCTGTAATACCTTTCATTGCGTACTCTTCTTTTCACAGCTATTGGCAATATCTGTCCCTATTTTAGTTGGTACGAGATAATTTGTCAAGCCAACCCTTTGGCAAAATCACTCCAAAATCATTCTAAAATCATTCCAATCCAATGCGATCTAGTTTCCGAATTCCGGCATGTGGCTGCGGAAATGAAGGGGAAGATGGTTTCTCTGCAGATCCCTGTTTTCTCTCTCGGGGATACTGACTGCTTCAAAAAAGGTCTTCCAAAGGTCCACATATTCCTCCTGGTAATCCTCCATTGCTGCCAGCTGCCGGCCCTCCTCCGGTTCCAGCCGGCGGATGTACCAGCCCTCGGCAGGGGAATGAAAAACTGCCTCCTGATAAGCTTTGTCATAAATAATAAACCATTCCGGATTCAAGCGGTCAGCAAAATGCTGGGCCACAAAGGACAAGATCCGGTTCTTAGGTTCAATTACAGACAGGAGGACCGGGGGATCCTGAGGAAGCTCCTGAAAGCGGATAAACTCCCGGTAATAATGAGCCTCATTGGTAATCATGCGGTTCATTTCAAAAACACGCTGCACCCAGGGAATCTGCAGTGCCTTAACCACCTTTGCCCCCATTGCAAAGCCGCACACAATGTAATGATAGATTACGTCCGCTTTATCTTCCTGGGCGCAAAAAGCGCAGCAGATGATCTGCTGGCACACCTGCCTGGATATTTTTTCCTCCACAGTCCGGAGTACCTTTTCCATCTTTTCCCTGTCAGGCTCTACCTGAATATATTCGGAAAATAAGTTAAAATTCTCATGATAGCCTTCCGGCTGCGCCTGAAGACGAATATGATCGTGTCCATAACGGGACTTGCCCGCATCGTAGACTGCGGTCAGGATTCCCTCCAGCGTATCCTGACATTGATATACCCGGATCTTTTTCTTCATCCCTCTGCCCTCTTCCAGTCATCGAATAAACTCAACTGCCGATACTGAATATCTTGTTGCCCAAAATTCTTCAGCACTGCCTGGTCTTCTCCTAAAATGCTTCTCGTAATATAGTCCTCATCCATCTTCAGAAAATCATACATCAGCCTTCCATTACAAGTGATAAAATAAATCGCCCGCTTCAACACTACACCCATCTTTTTCAGATGGGGGAAATCCAGGGGCCCGGTCTGGCGGGCGGCGCAGATTCGCTGCGCAGACTTCACACCAATACCGGGAACACGCAGCAGCATATTATAATCCGCCCGGTTGATTTCTACAGGAAACTGTTCCATATGTCCCAGCGCCCAATCACATTTAGGATCCAGAAACACATTAAAGTTAGGACGTTTCTTCGACAATAGCTCCTCCGCAGCAAAGCCATAATAACGCAGGAGCCAGTCTGCCTGATAGAGCCGGTGTTCCCGCAGCTTGGCAGGCTTGCCCTCCAAGGCCTGCAGAGAGGCATCTTGATTCACATTAATAAAGCCGGAATAAAATACTCTCTTTAGATCAAACCGCTGGTATAATGCCTCTGATACGGCCATAATTTCATAATCTGTCTCCCCCGATGCCCCAATGATCATCTGGGTGCTCTGTCCTGCAGGGACAAAGCCTCTGCTGGTATCCCTTCTGTTCCACTGAGTAAGGCCTCCTGCCTGCGCCTTTCCGGGGAGCTGCAATTCTTCCTCCTCCTTCTTTTCAGAGACCATATCTTTCTTCTGTTCTCTTTGCTCCAGAGAAGCTGGCGTACTGCCGGAAAGCGCTTCCGTTCCCGGCAATATCCTTCCCAGCCTTTTGCTGGTGTGCCAGTATGCACTTCGATTGCCGCCCTTCATTCCTAAAAGCTTTCGGCTTTCTTCCATTCCACTTTGAATCTGCCGCATAGGTGTAAGAATGCTTTTTCTGCTCTTATTCGGAGCCAGGTTTTTCAAGCCCTGGGTTGTGGGAAGTTCCAGATTGACACTCATCCGATCCGCATACCAGCCGACCATTTCTACTAACTCTGGAGACGCTCCCGGAATAGCTTTACAGTGGATATATCCATTAAACCGATGTATGGTGCGCAGATCATGCAGAGTCTTCCCAATTAACTCCATAGTATAATCCGGAGACTGAATAATCCCTGAGCTTAAAAACAGCCCTTCAATATAATTCCTGCGATAAAATTCCATGGTCAGCTCACAGATCTCTTCCGGAGTAAACGTAGCTCTGGGCAGATCATTGGTAACCCGGTTAATGCAATATTTACAATTATAGATGCATTCATTGGTAAACAGGATCTTTAACAAAGAAATACAGCGTCCATCCCCGGAAAAGCTGTGGCAGATTCCGCTGGCTTCCGTATTCCCCAGCTCCCCCTTTCTTCCAGGGCGGCTGACGCCGCTGGATGTGCAGGCTACATCATATTTGGCAGCGTCAGATAAAATCTGCAGTTTTCTTTGCAGGGAGGCATGCTCTTCAAATATCATAACCGAACCTCCTATTTGTACTCACGAACATTTGTTCTATTTTTAATGATACCATCTGATATTCTTCTTGTCAAGGAACCATTTTTAAAAATTTTGGTACGATATAAATTGAGTAGATAATTTCTACCCCCTTCACCAGGGGCAGTACATTATTGCAATAAATATATTGTTCTTTTTTTAGATTCTATGATATTATACAAGCAAAAAGTTTTGAGGCAGGTACTTTGTTAAGTTATTAAATAACAAAAGGTAATTACATAAATTAGCAAGTAGTATCATATTTGTTTTTGCACCATATTGGAGAATGAGCAATGACATATGTAAATGTAGCAGAAATCATTTTTAAGAATAAGCAGAACATACCTTGGAATGAAGTTGAGCAATATTTAAAAAAGTATATAGGGCAATCATTTATCGTAAAGGAATATGGGGATGTAATTCACATTGCAGGTGAATTTCCGGACGAATTTACTGAATCACAATATACCAAAAAGCTTAGGGGCGGCCTTGCAAAGGCAAAAGCAAATTCAGGACAAGTTATTGGCAAGATGATTGAAAATGCCACGAACAGGCGTTGGACAGAAAATAAGAACGAAAAACACAAAAACGAGGCAAGCGGCGGCTGGTACAGATATGATGTAGGATTTACGATACCTGTAAATGCTGGCGGAACGATACGAAGGAATGTATATCAGGCAACTGCAGTTGTCAGAATCAAGGGAAATAAACTTTACTTATATGACATCATAAACATAAAAAAAGAAGCGAGTACGCCGCTTTAGTCCGAAGACCGTACGGTAGAAAACCGCTTCTCTTTGCATTGACATTATCATGAAGTTTATCTGTTGTCAAGAAAAACTTCAGAGCCAGTGTATTGTACCTAGAATGCCAAAGTAAATTCCAGTTCATATACCCATACCAGATTTAAGTCTGGCACTCACTCCTGTATAATGG
>CANPZE010000032.1 GCA_947589315.1 uncultured Lachnospiraceae bacterium
TTATCGAGGTGGGCGGAACAGTGGGCGATATTGAAAGCCAGCCTTTCCTGGAGTCTATCCGCCAATTCCAGCATGATATCGGACATGAAAATGCTGTTTTGATCCATGTTACGCTGATCCCCTATCTTCATGCTTCCGGCGAAATGAAAACAAAGCCTACCCAGGCCAGCGTTAAGGAGCTGCAGGGAATGGGAATCCAGCCGGATGTTATTGTATGCCGTACAGAGCAGGAACTGGAGGTGGGGCTGAAGGATAAGATTGCTTTATTCTGTAATGTGCCGGTGAAGCATGTGCTGCAGAATCTGGATGTGGAAACCTTATATGAGGCTCCTCTTGCTATGGAGAAGGAACATCTGGCAGATGTGGTCTGCGAATGCCTGAAGCTGGACTGCCCGGATCCGGATATCCAGGAATGGCAAGCTATGGTGGATACTATCAAGCATCTGGAAAAGGATGTGACGATCGCCCTGGTAGGAAAGTATACTTCGCTGCACGATGCCTATATCAGCGTTGTGGAGTCCCTGAAACATGGCGGATTCGCCCACAAGAGTAATGTTACGATCAAATGGGTTCCCTCGGAGGAGTTAAATGAGGGCAATATATCCCAGCTTCTCTCTGACGTCAGCGGGATCCTGGTGCCTGGCGGATTTGGAGACCGGGGGATCGATGGGAAAATTCTTGCCATCGAATATGCCCGGAAGAATAATATTCCTTTTCTGGGGCTTTGCCTGGGAATGCAGCTTGCCATTGTAGAGTTTGCCAGGCATGTAGTGGGCTTTAATGATGCCCACAGCATTGAGCTGGATCCTCAGACTACTCATCCGGTAATCCATCTGATGCCGGAACAGGATGGCATTGAAGATATCGGCGGCACTCTGCGTCTGGGCTCTTACCCCTGTGTGCTGGACAAGTCTTCTAAGGCATATGAGCTGTATGGCCAGGAGACGATCCACGAGAGGCATCGCCACCGCTATGAGGTAAATAATTATTACCGGGAGGATCTGATCAGAGCCGGGATGACTCTCTCTGGATTGTCCCCGGACGGCCGGATCGTGGAAATGATGGAATTAAGTTCCCACCCCTGGTTTGTAGCTACGCAGGCCCATCCGGAATTCAAATCCAGGCCTAACCGCCCGCATCCGCTATTTAAAGGCTTTGTCGGCGCCGCTCTGGAATATCAGGAAAAGCACTAAAACGGTCAAAACAGCGTAATAATACATAGCATGGAAAATCCATATTTTATGTATTATTACGCTGTTTCTGATTAATAAAAATGTATTCTACTTTCGCATTTCACATAGCAGCAACCCTACATTACTTCCGATCTCATTTTCTAATTGCTCTATTTCTTCGCAAAACTTCTTCTCATTTGCAATGGCAAGATCAAGGTTCTTAACCAGCTGTATAGCATTATATTTTGATTTTTCATATCCCGGCAGCCGTTTCCGCAATTCCTGCTCTGTATATCTCCGTTTAGATGTAACCAATGGATTCTCAAGCAATTGCTTTTCATCCAGCTCTGTAACATCCCTGAAATGCATTAAGAGCCAGAACTCAAAACATGGATTAGTTAGATACAGTCCAAAACCTCTGTTTTTACACTGTTCATTAACATATTTATACTGCTCGGCAGAAAAACTTTTTCTGTCTCGGTCTACGATAAAACAAATCTTGTCGAAACCATTGGCATAGGTCAGATTGCTATATGTGATAATCTGTTCAACATTTTCTATCAAATTATCCATATTGATCTTTTTCCCCAAAACAGAAATAATCTTTTCACAAGCAGAACGGGCATCCTGGGTATAAGCATACAAGTTTACATTGAGCTCATTATTACATATGTCCTCCATCATTATCCAAATGTATTTGGCAGATACCCGATCTTTAGCTATAATTTTTTCATCTTGAAAATAATCTATGATCCAATTAAGCAATGTCTCATAAGACACCTTGCCACTCTCTCCTTCTTCAAGATTTTGAATGATGCGGTCAATCATTTTTTTCGGATTGCTCCAGCCCTCTTCATTATAGCTCCGTATAACAGGCACAAGCTCAATCAACGGATTCAGCTTCAGCTCTTTCCTTAATTCCGCTACGGCAGCAAAATAGAGACGTTCCGTATTTTTACCCTCATAAACAAGAAAATACCTTTTTCTGTCCTGGGCAGAGTCCCATACTTTTGTACGTTTGCCGAAGACTTTCTCTTCTCTCATACACTAATCCTCCTTTATTGGAAAAACAGTGCTAAAAATTGGTACGCCGCCATAACGTCCTTCTAAATAGGCTTTGTCAATCTTCTGATCAAAGCGTGTATTATATTCTTCTAACGAATAGATATTGGATTCGCCATTTGTTTTTTTGTCAACAAACCATATTTCATCTCTTCTGAGTAAGTCAAAATCCATCAAACGTGATTCATGGGTTGTTACAATTAATTGTATATTTTTTTGAGCGGCTATCTGCAGAAATGTCTCCACAAATTTATAGCTCAGGCTGGGATGTAAGCATCTGTCTAATTCATCAATGACATATATCCTATTTTCACCGGCAAGTAATATCTCCAAAAGATCAAGAATCCTTATCGTTCCATCAGATTCTTCTGACAATTGAAATAACGTATCCTTATCTCCATGGGAAAATTCTATTGTCCGGCAACGAACCTCTTCCTTTGGGTCAAGCGTTATGACAAAAAAATCTGTACTGCTCCTCATTACCAGCGCAATTCCTTTAGTCGCATTCCTGCCCCTGATTTCTGCCCTTTTTCGCTCAAACTCTGTAATAATGCGCTGACGCAATTCTTCTGGCATCTTTCCCAATACTTTTTCAATTGGTACATTAACCATTTTAAAATCTGTTATCCCTGTACCAAATGCTGAGATTATTCTACATATTTCTTCTACATTATTCTCTTGCAAAAGATAGGAATAATCAGAAATCGGCTGATTGGGATAATTAACATCCAATTGATGTTCTATCCAAACAAAGGTATCTTTCAAGATTCCAGCTTTTTCATATTCCTGATATAAATTTTTCTTGTTTTGATTCATTACTGATAGAAATAAAACAGAAGGGTCATCGCAAATATCGTCCGCATATATATTCAATTTATCTGTCAGGCCATTCTGCTGCAATGCTTTTCCAAAGCGGTAACTGCCCTCTTCCACATTGCGTTCAAATATCATTTTCTCTGTATTATCAGAATTTAACTCAACAAGCCATTCCGAAACAAACCTGCTCTGACTCAATACAACTTCGTACCCATAGGAATAATACCTTTTGTTCATCATGATCTCTATTTCAAAATAACTAGCCTTTTCTTTATTCCTCACATCTGTCTTACAATATTTTTCTGTATGTCCATTAGGAAGGCCTGCAATAACAGTATGCCGCATAAATTCAATCGCCTGTACAAGATTCGATTTGCCGGAAGCATTTGCGCCATACACCGCTGCAAATTTTAACAATTTATTCTTCCCGTCATCATATATATGTTCTTTTTTATTTCTAACTTTTCCAGCAATCATCGAAAATTCTTGTGATCTGCCATCATCCCTTGCATTGAATGATAAAAAATTCTTAACATTAAACCTAACCAGCATATTATCCCTCCTCTCTGTATAATTTATGTGATTTTTCCACTTTTGTCAATGCATTTATTATTAATATATATTTTTATATATTGTTATTATCGATTTTTTCACTTTTTATTCCCCCTCCAGAAGGATCTTCCCAACATGGGATATGCGGATACAGGACTCTTTATATCCGTAAACGATATAAAGATAATCTCCGATCCGGATTCCCCGGGTGCCTCTATCCTCCATCATTGCGAAAGGTTCCCAGGGCTCCTTTGCCTCGCTGTCGCTTATATCCATCCCCCATTCATAATGCGCCACCCTCTCCCGCAGCTCCTTATTGACCCATTGATCATAAAAGACTTGCTTAAATCCGCTGTCCGTATAGGTGTATAGCACATAGCCGTCCTTTCGCTTTCTACCGTCCAGCAGTTCAAAACCAAATAGATTATGTTCCAGATCCACCAACACACTCTTGTATTCCTGCAATGCCGGGGAATAGCAGTTCTTTGGCAGATAGCAGACATCCTTCTCCTTCACATCCTTTGGATCGGATACATCATACATTGACAGCTTCATACAATCCTTTTCTTCATCCTGTCCGATCCCCAGCAGGAGTTTGTCATTATAAAAGTGCAGATACTCGGAAAAACCGGGCAGCTTCAGTTCGCCCGCCAGCCTGGGATTCTTCGGATCTGAGAAATCTACAGAAAACAGAGGATCGGTATCTCGGTAAGTCACAAAATATCCCATCTTTCCCAGATATCTTGCAGAATAAACCTCTTCTTCCCTGGCAATTCCTGTGATCTTGCCGCAGAGATCCATCTGGCCGTCCAAAACATATACGGCATTGTCTGTGCTGCCGCTCTCGATGTAATGTACTGTCATTACCATGCGCAGATAGCCGTCCTTTTCATCTATTACAAAACGGTCTCCCATGCTTCCTCTGACTACCGTAACGCCTTTTATCGCCAGTCTCTCTTTCTGATAGGAGATTTTTACGATCATTGTGCGGTCCGTTTTCGATCGCAGCTTCTGTTTTTCTTTTTTTTCTACTTCTTCATCCCCACAGGTCGCAAGATCCCAATCTATCCGGTTGATCGGACAGCCAAAAAGATACAGATTATCTTTACTCATATAGATATGATAGGAACGGCCCACTACTGCCTTGCTGTCCTGAAAGCGGTCTGGATGAGACAGAGAGACCACTGTGGCCAAAGTATATGCACAGCCGCTGCTGTAATTCTTGTTCATATAGATATCTTCGCTGGGAATACTCTTTCCATCTGCCTGCGGCAGATAACGAGCCTCCTCCTCCTGGTCTATCAGGTTAATATGGTCATCCTGGCTTACCGTATACAGATATTCTCCCTCCAGCCGGCTGTCCAGCAGGGTCCCCGACTGTACCAGAGAATTCCTCTTCTTCGGCTGCGTCCTGTCGGAAATGTCATAAAACGTAATCCGGGTCATTTCCTTTTGATAGAATTTCTCATCCGTTTCCTGATAAATGTCATATGCTGCCAGAACATCCCCCTGTATATAGAAGATTACCTTCTGTTCCTCTGCCGTATTTTGCGCCGCATATATCAGTTCCTCCTCCTTGGCTTCATCATAATAATCTACAGGGATTTTTTGCTCCGACAAATTGGTCTTTGATACCAGCCTGCTTTGCCCATTTTCTATCTGGAATATACGCAGCTGCCTAAGCTGTACCATCGTTGCCTGTTTCGTTTTTTTATTAATTTCCCCCAAATCCCAGCAGGTCTGTCCTACATAGATATATTTTCCGTCTGTAACCACACTGTCCGCTTCCTGAATCCCCTCCACCTGGACATTGGTGGTACTATATCCTCCTGCGCTGTTTTCTGATGCGCCGCCAGATGCCATAATGGATTTCATTGCATATGTTCCAGCTGCTCCGGCTGCCTGGACCGATGCCCCATCCATACTTCCATAATATTGATAATTCTCGGCTTTCTTCTCCTCTAAAAGCTGATGGTAAACCTCTTCATAAGAATGTGCAGCCACTATTTCCCGGTTCTGGTTATGGTATGCCATAATCCCTCCTGTCAGAAGCAGGGCGCACATTGCGGCTGCTATCCCGGCCCGGATATACCGCTTCTTTTTCCTCTGATACATTTTCCTGTCATAATACGCCGTCAGCTTTTCCGCCATATTTTCCGGAAGTAATCCCTTGGGGATCGCAAAAGTGTCTCCGGCTTTAACGATGATGGTCTCCAGCTCCTGAATCTCTTTTTCTTCGGATCCATTCTCTGCCTTTCCTGCAGCCTGTCCCAATCTCTGGCCCTGACCGGCTGCGGCCTCTTTCCTTTCTTCTCTCTTACTCATCCCTATCCCTCCAGTCCTTCCAAATAGGCTTTCATTTTCCTCAATGCCCTTCGATATTTTGAACGCACCGTACTGGGAACCAGGCCCAGATTCCCTGCAATCTCGTCCCCTCTATACCCGCCATAAATAAAGGAATTGACAATGTATCTTTCTTCTTCGGTCAACGCTTCAAAAGCCAGCCTCACATATTCCCTTTGGATCACATCCAATGCAACGTCCTGTCCTGAGGGTATCTGAGTCTGGCCGTTCTCCCCTTTATCCTCTTCCCCTGACAGCCTCCAGGCAATCCTCCGGGACGTCTCCGTATATTCCTTTCTCTTTCTTTTGCACTGGTTTGACAGTATTTTAAAAATCCATTGCCGGAATTTGAGGGCATCCCGTAGTTTCCCAATCCCCTCGAAGGCGGCTATAACGGTTTCGGATACTGCATCTTCCGCATCCTGATCATTCTGGAGCATATAGCAGGCGTATGCATACATTTCCTTATAATAAAGCTTATACAGCTCTATAAATTCGCCCTGTCCGCCTTCCTGCGCCCGCTTCACCAGCCATGCCAGATCTGCCGTCTGCTTTGCATCCTCGGTTGCCATATCACCACCTCCTGAAACATGCTTCATCTATCTGTGGCTTATTTTGTCTTAAATGTTGCATATCAAATCTATTTTATCCTACCACTATGTTTATCCCAATGCTACATCTAATATCATCATTACTACGAACCCTACAATAAATCCTAATGTTCCGATGTGTTCCTTTTCTCCCAGATGGGCCTCCGGTATCAGTTCCTGCACGACAACATAGACCATGGTTCCTGCCGCCAGGGCCAGCAGGAGGGGCATAAGATCCAGCACCAGTCCCGCCAATGCCGCTGCCAGCACTCCAAAGACAGGCTCTACGGCTGCGGAAAGGCTTCCCAGCACAAACGCCCTCTTTCGGCTCATCCCCTCTTTGAGGAGAGGCAATGCCACAGCCGCCCCTTCCGGATAATTCTGGATCCCGATTCCTAAAGCCAGGGCCAGGGCTCCGGAAAGGAGGCTGGCATCGCTGGGGTTTTGCCCAACCATGGCAAAAGCTAATCCCACTGCCATCCCCTCCGGGATATTGTGGGCAGTAATAGCCAGAACCAGGAGGGCCGTTCCTCTTTTTACTGTTTTCTTTTCCTTCCCCTGCCTTGTTGCATTTCCTTTCTTTCGTATTGCCTGGTCTATGACCAAAAGCAATATTACCCCTAATAAAAAGCCGCCGGCCACTACCAGCCAGCTGATCTGGCGCAGCTGCTCTGCCCGTTCGATCCCAGGTATCAGCAGGGACCATACGGAGGCGGCGATCATCACTCCCCCGGCAAACCCTAAGAATATGCATTGTACATTATCGCTGATCTCTTTTTTCATAAAAAATACATTTGCCGCTCCTAATGCGGTAATCGAAAAAGTAAACAATGTTCCCAAAAAGGCATAAAAAATTCCTGTCATACTGTTTTCACCTAAACTAAATCCTATATAAAAATGTTTGGTATAATATATTGGATTTTTGCAAATCGGTGATTATAGCTATGGGCACATGTCCGATCCCAAAAAAAATGGACAAAGGCCAAAATCGGCCTCTGTCCATATAACTGCCAGTATTTTTGTTAAGGTTACGCTTATTTAGCGGTAAAACGCTTGGCCTTGCTATAGCTGCCATAGACTTTCTTACCGTTATTCTTCTTATAAGCCCTCACCTTTAAATAATATTTTTTACCCTTTTTCAGCTTAAGTTTCTTGTATTTCGTAGTAATCGTAAGCTTTTTCACTTTTGTAACCGTAACCTTCTTTGCTTTCTTGAAATTCTTCTTGGCGGATACGGTTACCTGGTATCCTGCTGCTCCTTTGATCTTTTTCTTGATCTTGATACTAAGGGTCGCTTTCTTAGCAGTAATCTTCTTCACTACTACCTTGCCAGGCTTAGTCACTGTAGCCGGAGCGCTGGGACTAGGGGCGATCGGTGTGGGTGAAACGACCGCAGACGGCGTGGAGCTTTCTGTCGGCGCAGGCGGTGTAGGCGCCGGCGACTGGCTTTCTGTTGCTCCAGGCGTTCCTGTGGGATTTGTGCCGGGTGTTGGTGAGGAAGCAGTCTCTGCCGGCTTCAAGGCTGCTATTGCATCCTCTACCGCCTTCTGAAGAGCTGCCAGATCACTGTTCTTCGCATCCTCCGCAGGATTTTTTGCTGCTTCCAAAGCCTTCTGCAATGCTGCCCAGCTGTCTTCTGTGTAATCTTCTTTCTTTAAGCCTTCTGCCTCAGTCACCTTTTCAGCTAATGCCTGTTTTGCTGCCGCAGTATCAGCCGGAGCCAATCCCTCGCTGGCAGTCTGCAGATTACTGGTAAGTGATGTGATCTTGCTGGGCAATGGTGTATCTTCTTCCAGTAATTGCTTTGCAGCGTCCACAGCATCCTGTAATGCTTTTACTGTATCCTCGCTGTAATCCACGGTATTCTCCAGAAGCTTTTCTGCATTTTCCAGAGCCTCTTTCAAATCGTTGGTCGGAAGAGGCCTTACGGTCTTTATCACTTCATCCTGGTTGTTCTTGAATTCTGCTTTTTGAATGATAAAGGGATACTCCAGACTTTCCCAGCTTTTTGTGTAAGCAGATATGGAGTAGGTATCCCCTTCCTTAATCTCAGGGATCGTAATTTCCTGGGTATACCCTTTTCCTCCTGCGTTCCAGGTGGCTTGCTTGTCACCTGCAAGGGAATAGCTAAGTTCACCGCTTTTAGAACCGATCTTATACGGATAATAAAATTCACACATACTATTGTAAGAAACCGCCGGATCCGTATCAATTGTAAATACTATTTTTACTGCACCATTCAGGGTCGCATCTGCAGTTCCTGAGAGAATTACCTCTGCCGCTTCAGACATAAAGGTAAATGGAATCTTGCCTAAAGGCGGTAAATCTTGATATTCCACTACCAGCCCTTCTATCGCATCAGAAATAGCGGTACTGATCGCAGTAATATCCTGTGCGCTCTCATCACCGGAAAGAGCTTCAGCCTGGGCTACAGCTGCCTGTAATGTACTCCAGCTTGATGCCGTATAATCCGTTTCCACAAGTTCTTCTACCTTGGATAAGAGATTATTCATTGCCTCTAAGGCAGCATCTACGCCAGGCTTTTTCAGATTGTCAATTGCATCAGTAATCGCCTTTGCCAATTGAGCGATCTCTTCTTGCGTGATAGTATCTTTATCCTTTGCAGCCTTTCCATCCTCTAACGCCTTGCTCAATACTGCCCAGGATTCCGGGGTGTATTCTAGCTCGGTTAAGGCGCTTGCCTGATCTATTGCATCGTTTAATACTTCTAATGAAACCAGATTCTCTAAAGCTGTATTAATCTCTTGCGTGCCTTGTTCAACCTGCTCGGCATTTGCAGGATTATCAGGTAGAAAGTCACCATCACCATCTTCAAGATGATCTTTATATTTATTTACTGCAGTTTTCAAATTCTGCCAACTGACACTTGTATACATTCCATCATATGTAGCATTTGGTTCATGAATTTTCATTTCTATCTGCCCTTTGGCTACTGCGATACGAAGAGAAATATCATCAACAAGTTCATTTGATGATGCACCCATATCCTCGGGCGTTAAAATCAAACTGCTGTCACATCCAGCAGCTTCTAATTTCTGTCTTGTTGTCTCAGAAGTTACTAATACCAGAGCTAGACTACTCATATTCTCAAAAGCTCCCTGAGCAACCTCCTCTAACTCACCATATATAATCAGCGTACTGGCAGGTAAATTTACAAAGCAGCCACTTGGTATTTTTTTAATATTAGGTCCCAAATATATAGTCCCCAAATGACGCCTAAACATATTTTCTCCCAATTCGGTAATTTTCTTGTCAATCAAAATGTCGCCACACTGTACCTCTTTTACATTCGTGAGATCAACATCTGCACTCGCACCATAAGCCAACCACGGCTGTTTTTCCTTTTGCGCAGCAAGACTTACTACATCCTGTTCGGATAAGCTCTCTGCCGCCCCACTTCCTTCTAAAATCAGCTTTTTTTTCGCAGAGCTATTATCATTCCAATAATAGTATGTAATATTTTCTCCATAGGAACCACCTTTTCCTGTATTCAATGCGATCGAATCAGGATTCTTTAGCGCTTCTGCATTACTATATATTGCAGGAGATAAACCGGAAGTAAACAACAAAGCCGCTGAAACAATAATACTGACGGCTTTTCTTTTATATTTATACATCCTAACAAATACCTTTCTAAATATAAAATATAAAGCTATTTATTAGGATGGGTACAGCATTGCTGTACCCATCCTAATCTTCTTCGTTGACATTTACTTTTATGGCAATTGTTTATTTATAGAAATTGCACTCCTTACAGAAGCGGAATTACTGTTTTCCCTAATGTGGTCTGGCCATAGGTATAACGATCCCACAGGCCCATGCCAAAGCTTCCGGTATATCCGTTATCCCAGTATGCATAACCGATTCCCCTTGACTTTGCACTTTCAACCACCTTGCTGATGTAACGCGCAATCTCAGAATAGTTATTCTTATCTACTGCAGCGAATTCCCCAACTACTACCGGTATTCCCTTATCGATAAACTTAGTCTTCAATTTGTCAAACTGTGTATCAATATTCTGCAAGTCACTATCCGTGAGCTTAGTTGTGCCATCGCTTCCCTCATTCAGAGTAAAGTTATATGGATCATAAAAATGAACGGATACGATCTCATACTCTGTAGATTCATTGTAGGCAGGCATTACAAAACCATTATCTGCCACTGTTGCATCAATGTTCGTATTGTATCCCGGAACCATCAGGAACCGTTTTTGATTTGCAGCAGAATTTTGTCCGCGTACTGCTGTAACAAAATTCTGATTCAATGTGTTGATATTTCTATAAGTAGTAGCGCTAGGCATGCCATAATTGCCGCTTTCCATTACCTCATTCATGGATTCAAAGATCAAGTGCTGATCATAGTCAGCAAATTTTTGGGCGATTCTGGTCCAAACATCCGTAAAAGCTCTACGGATTCCAGTCTGATTGGAAGCTGCTACATCTAACCAGCGGTTTGTGATCCCCTCGCCACCATCGTGCTGAATATTGATAATGACAAACAGATCATACGCCCTTGCCATATCTACCACTTCCTGTACTCTGTTCAGGATAGCATTAAATCTGCTTTCATTGATTTCATAGCTTGCTCCGTTTACGCTTACTGCATCTACCCAGGTTACAGGGATTCTTACAGTCTTGATGTTGGAAGCAGCAATCACTTTGAAGAGGCGCTTGCTGATCTCGGGATTGCCCCACAATGTCTCGCCGGTTGCGCCGGTATCATCTACAGAATCCAATGCATTTCCCAGATTCCAGCCTGCGCCCATTGCCTTAACGATCGTTGCATTGGTCAGATCTGTTACCTGTGTTGCTTTGTCTTCTGCTGCATCGTAGATCTCTACCTTTTTAACTGTACCGGTATCGAATGCCAGCACCATTTCATCTATGCTCTTATCCTCAAGCTTTGTCAGGTGCGTTACTTCACCATCCTTACTGATCTGGGGATAGTTCGGTACTAACGGCTCATATGTCTGGGCATTCAAAATCTCAGACTGAGGATAGATGGGCGTGTCGCCAATCCCCTCATACTCTACGGTTACAGCTACTGTCGGCTCCTTAAAGGCAGCTACAGAGAAACCGGATACCAATACATTCCACTCATTTGCCGTTACATATGCATTGCCTTCTGTTACGCTCAGGCTGCCGAAGTCTTTCTGCGGATCGCTGGTCTTCTTCCATGCGCCCTCGATCACTACCGGCTTACTTTCTACGGTTCCAACTGTGTACTTCAGAGAGTCGATCTTGATCACGCTGTCACCGATTCCGCCAGTCTGGATATTGATACCCATAACCTGGCCGCCTGTAGACAGCTTACTCTCAATATCAGAGAAAGGAACCTTTACCGTGTACTTTGTATTCGGTTCCACTGTTTCCAGTTTTTCTTCCAGGTCATAGCCTGTGGGACCTATCTTAGTAGGATTCCATCCATTATAAGCGGCGTCATATACTACAAACTGCAGGGAGTCGTTAAATCCCAGCGTATTATCGCTGGCCAGCGTCCCTATCTTAGTATACTCAAAAGTTACCTCAAATCCGTTGCGTCCGCCTTTTGTATAGTCAGACCTCTGAAAGTTCTCAATAAACTCTCCGCTGCCTGTTACCTCCTTATTGGAGATCAGAAGATCGGAATCCTCTGCCTGCGCAGCCTGTGCCGGCAATCCTGTAAATACTGTACTTCCTAGTACTGCAGCTGACATTACCAGGCTGAGTACTTTTTTGATTTTTTTACTTTGCGCCATAGCTCTCTCCTTCCTCTGCCCTTCTTTTATCCTGTCATTATTGCAGGATACTTAGGCAGAATGATCTGTTTTCCATATACCTTGTTCATAATGATAATACTGCTATTTCCAGCTCATTGTCTTCGTATAATACAGATCATGGATTTTCATTGATGTCAATATGCGATCTCCCGATGCAATTACACTTATTCCGTCCTATTCCATTTCACTGTGTTATCTTCAGTCTCCACGAGCTGGCTTTCTCTTTTTCCGCTGCCCTCCTTTTCTTATATGATTTCTTACAATCTGTTTTTGTACTGCTGTATGTAAAACAGACTTTTATATCAAAAACCATCTGCACTCGTATTTTATTTCATGTATCTGTTATTTATACCCTATGATACCTTCTGTATATGCAGATGATTTCCGGTAAGCAATGCGCTTCCTGATCCAATGGAGTTTTTCTTTAGAAAATTGATACAGATTGAAAACCTTTTTAGGCCTCCTGCCCTGTCGGCTTGTCTTTTGTGATGAAATTTTTTACGATTTATCCTTTGATGGTTTGATTATAAATCACTTTTAAATATGTTTCCATACCTTTTTTGCAATTTGGAACGAACGACAGGTTTTAGGGAATGAACGACATGGCATTTTCGTTTTTTGTCCGTTTTTTGACTTAACTATGTTTCTCAACTATGTTAAAATAGACTTGATAACAAATTTATCATCTTGCACAGACAGCCGAAGATCCTGTGGAATGCCTCCGGGATTTATGGCGTCCTGCCAATATGATTTAGGAAGGAGTTTTTTATGTTTTCTGTACTAATACTGGAAGACGATCTGATCCAGCAGGAGGCGATTGCGCACCTATTAAAATCCCGGCATGAGGACTGGACTATCCATACTGCAAGGAACTGCCAGCAAGCCAAAAATCTGCTGTCAGCTTTTCGCTTCCAACTTTTCCTACTGGATATCAAACTATCAGCAAACCCTAAAGATACCCAGGGCCTGGACTTCGGAAGACATATTCGCTGTCTTCCAAGATACCGATATGTTCCTATTATCTTTTTGACTGCACTGCCAGATAAGGTTCTTCCTGCCTTGCAGGAAACACACTGTAATTCCTATTTGATCAAACCCTTTAAGGAATCGGCATTCTTTTCTGCTATTGACTATGCTGTTGATTCCGTTGAAGAAGAGGAGAGTCCCTTGATGATAAAAGATTTTAACGGTGTTTTTCAGAAGGTTCTTCCTTCTTCTATTATTTATCTGGAAGCCTTAGGGAAAAATATCATTTTGCATACAGATACCTATGCCATCACCATTGCAAATTCTTCTTTTTCCAAAATGCTATCCATCTTACCCAGCCATTTTGTCCAATGTCACCGGAAATATATCATTAATTGTAATCAATATACATCCTATGACAGGGCAACGCAATTTATTCATTTAAACCAATCCGTCCTTCCCGTAGGACGAAAGTATAAGGACGCCTTAGAAAGGAAGATACATATATGACTTTTGGGATTCCCTTTTGCGTTAATTTTCTGGAATTTACATTCCTCTATCTGATCGGCTGCGCCTATCTGGCTATTCCCATCAAATATAATTTTCAACGCATTTTCTGGAGTATTTCTGTTATTGCATTATTTACTTCCCTGTCCCTCATAACTTCGACCCAGCTTTCCTCCATGATCCTATGCAATATCTATACGATACTCCTCTTTTTCCTGTTTTTTCATCTGCCGCCGGTACATACCATATTACTGATGGCTTTATCTAACATTACTTCCTTTGCCTTTCAGCTTGTTTTGATGCTGGTGTTCTTTCCCCTGCATATACCGATCAACTCCGTAGGGGTAACTATTTCTGAGAATTTATTAACAATCCTGTTTTCGCTGATCCTCTATTTTTTCATTCCTGTCCATCGGCTTTTTGACTTTCTCCAGAGCTCTAACCGGTATTTGCTGGCCAGCCTGGCAGATATGTATCTGATCGTTTTTGCTATCCAGATCACGATGTACAGCGAACTTACCTCTGTTACAGACATCATCGTCCTGTTGCTGCTATTTTCCCTAATGATCGTGATCAACTGGGATATTCTCTATTACCAGAAACGCTATGACCAGCAGAGAAGGGAATTGGAAAATTACGAACAATATCTTCCCATTGTAAATGAATTGATAGACTATATCCGTATGAGGCAGCATGATTTCAGCAATCATCTTCAGGCCATCCAGATGCTGCCCCTCACCCACACGGATTACCCCTCCCTGAGAAAGGCATTGCTGCGCTACAAAGATGAGATCAATCTGGATTCCCAACAGCTGGATCTGTTGAAGATCAATATGAAGCTGATCTCCGGCTTCCTGATCAGCAAGACAATGGAATGTAAGGCCCGCAAACGCCCTCTGATCATTATTGTTAAGAATTATTCCCTCCAGTCTGTCGTCCCGGAATATATATTGATCGACCTGTTGGGAATCTTAATTGACAATGCGCTGGAAGCTTCTCCGGAAGGAGGGATCATCAATCTGATCCTGGATTCTGTAGAAAATAAAATTTATTTTAAGATACGAAATATAGGGCCGGAACTGACTCCTCAATTGCGGACCCTGTTTTTCCAGAAGGGATATTCTACAAAGACCATGACTTCCCATCAACATGGGCTGGGTCTCTATAAATTGAAAAAGATTACCGATGCTTATAATGGGATTATCATGCTAAATAACGAGACAATAGACCGAAAGAAGCTGATCTGTTTTGAATTATTTTTATAGTCTTGCTGTCTGTTCCGCATATCACATAAAGTTTCCAGACTGGATAGCGGCTAGTCATTCGTTGACTAGCCGCCTTTCTCTTTACTCTGTAATCTGAAGCGTAAAATCGCCTGCAAAGTCCGATGCGTTAAAAGCCAGATAAAACGTGTCTTTGTCCTTAAGCTGCAGCGGAGACAGGTCTACAATAATATCCTCCGATGTATTCCAGTTGCCCTGAATCTTCACATCACTGTTTTCAAGGTATGACCACCACTCATTGCCTGCTGTAACAAGCGCTATCTTATAACCAATATTTCCGCTGACCCCTTCACAGTGCAGCTTCAATGTGGGACTTTCAAAAACAGACCAGTCCACGCCGGACAATGCGTAACATCCTCCTGCGCTGGACAGAATGAAGTCAAACTCCTCACCGGGAACCATCTTAGAGGGTATCCATCCGGAATAGCTGATGCTTCCATTCCAGGATAATTCCTTTTTGGACGGAACCGGCACATATTCCGGCGTCAGCTCTGCCAGTTCTTTCATTTCCAGGAATACCTGGGCATCCAGCTCATTCTCTATCTGACAGGTTTTCCGATTATACGTACCCCCAGGGGTATCCCACAGCACGGGGCACATTCCGTTTTCCAGGGTATATTTACAGAGATTCCTGATAAACTCTTCCTTTCCCTTCTTTCTTTGATAGCCACTGTCAGGATCCCTGGCATTGGCAACTCCATATTCCCCAATGACCACCGGGATCCCCCGGTCGGCAAAATTCAGCTTCATACTTAACAATTCTGCCTTCATAGCACCAATGTCCTCAGCCGTTCCCCAGGTATCCTGGAATCCCCAGGAATTGTCCGGATCCTCCGCCAGACAATAGGGAGCCGGAGAATAATAATGGACGGATACCATCAGATGATCCGGTATCGTGTCTTCTGGCATCTTATATGCGCCATTACAGGTTTTTCCAATATTGGTATCATAGCCTGCGATCAGCAAATGCCTTTTTGCATTGTTGCCGCCAGAAGCCCGCACTATATCCACAAAGGTCTGATTGATCTCATTAGTCAGCCGGTACAGCTCTTCCTTATTTCCTTCATAATAACCGGAGTTGGCATAATCGTCAGTGGAATCCAACCTTGACCCTAACTCCTCATTGGCGGATTCAAAAATCAGATGATCCGAGTATTCCTCATAGCGGTCTGCAATCTGTTGCCAGATCGCTTTATATTTTACCATGGCCTGTTCCCGTTCTTCCGCATCCTGAGATCCAAATCTCGCCCACCAGCCGCCGTCAAAGTGGATATTGACGATCACATACAGACCTTCGCTAAAGGCATAATTCATAATCGTCTCTACGCGGTCCAAATAATCTTCATGGATGGTATAATTTCCATCGTCAGACATCATATTAGACCAGCCTACCGGAATGCGGACGGAAGAAAAACCAGCCTTTTTCATTCCTGCAAACATTTCCTGCGTTGTAACAGGAGCTCCCCAGGCCGTTTCATAATTTGTGACACTGGAAGGATCGATCCATGCTCCACAAGACTCCATGGTATTGCCCAGATTGATCCCGATACCCATGCGGTCCAAAATATGGAAGGCTGTCATATCCTCCCGCATTACTCCATTATCCACAGTAGGGATGCCATTTTTAGAATCATGGAGTACGCCGGGCGTCTCCTCCGGATATGGCGTCCGCTCAGGATAACCTGTAGGAGCAGGCGAGGCATTCTCTGTTGCAGCAGGGTCAGGCGTTACATCGTCCGTTACAGCAGGGGCAGGCGGCGCCTCAGTTGCTTCGCTCCCTGTTCCGGCTGTCGCCTCTGGCGCAGCGCTCTGCACCGGCATACTTGCTCCCGGCGCCGGTGAAACTGCCTCTTCGGGATCATCAGAGGGTTTGGTCGTCTCCTTTTGGATCACCTTAATCTTACAACGGGACTTATATTTTTTACCGTTTTTCAGCTTCACTTTGCACCGCACTACAGTTGATCCTGCCTTATGCGCAGTTACCAATCCCTTTTTATTAACGCTGGCAATTTTCTTTTTATCACTGGTAAATGTTATCTTCTTAACAAGATTCTTTTTTACATGGATGACTTTCAACTGTAGCTTCTTGCCCACCTTTAGCGTGGCATTCGCCTTATTTAGCGTGGGTTTCGCTTTTTTGCCGGCGGCCAATGCCGCAGACGGCTGAGGAAAAACAGATAAAAACACCATAAGAAAAGCAATTCCTATTGCAATACAGCGTTCCTTCTTTTTCTTTTGATGTTGTAGCATGTTACGCCATTCCAAATTCGTCACGCTCCTTTCATTCTATTTTACAACAAAAAGACCTTCATGCGCCTCCTGGAAATACTGAGGGATCCGAAATGCGGGATAAGGCTGAAAAGGCCGCAGCTCTTCAATATCTATCCGGTTGCAGTAGGCCAGATAACAGCTGCAATACCTTCGATCGCAGCCCTTTTCTCTTTGTTCCTGCAAAAGCAGCCGCCCAAGCTCTCCGGGGCCATCATACAGACTCCCTATTGTCCTGCGGCAGAGATTGCAGGCTTTCACCCTTCCATCCGCCTCCACAAAAAGGCCCCGGCACCGGCGTACATGTGCCCGATGGGTTTGAAGCTGCAGAGGGAAATATCCGTCCAGTTCCTGAAAGGCCTGCGCCTCCTGTAAAGTATATTCCCGCCCCAGCCCATCCATTCTATTGATCCACAGGTAGACCCTCCGGGGAAGCTCCTCCCGCAGGCGCCGCAGCAGCGCCAGATTCTCCGGTACGCCTACAGCTCCTACGCAGTAAAGGATTTTTTGTCTGGACAGTTCCCGGCATGCCGCCAAAAATTCCTCCAGGGATACCATATCTGGATGAAAGGTTCCCCACAGCCGCAGCTTTCCGGGAATGCCGCCCCGCTTCCTGTATCTTTCCAGCATCTTCTCTGCTGAAAAGCTGAAATTGCTCTGCGCCCCCACTGCCTGAATCCCAGGATGGCGGCTGAGCCGGGCAAGCCCTTCCCAATAATAGGGGTGGATCAAAGCCTCTCCATAAGGTACTATCTGGATCCCACCTGCAAAATCCCTGTTCTGTTCCATTTCCTGGACAAAGCGGAACAATGCTGTCTTATCCGCCTCCAACTGCGCCTGGGACAATTTTCTTTTCCCAAATGGGCAATAACTGCAGGAGTAATTGCAGGACTTCAGGCTTCCCCTGTAATACAGGACAGTCCCCTTTCTTCCGCTGCCTTCCTCCCAGTCTCCTCTCTCTGCCATCGCTTTTATCCCTCTGCCTCTCTCCATTCCTCCATCCGCTGTCTTACCTCCCGGGACATCAGTTGAGGCCCCAGATAATCCGACAGGGCAAAGCCCTCCTCTGTCAAGGAAATGTGTCCATCTTTCAGGACAGCATATCCCTGGCAGACCCATTCTGCCAGAAGAGGGAAGTCCTCTTCTGCCTCTCTCTGGAAATGCCGGCGATATCCATCCCGGCAGATTCCCCGGCCAAATAAGATATGCCGAATCACATAACGCCTTTTTTCCTCCTCTTCATTCAGCACATATCCATAATCCGGTATGCCGTAGTCCTGCCTTTCCAGATAGCTGCGCAAAATAGACAGGCAGTGGGAGGGTCTCACTCCATATTCCGTACAGAAATGAAGGCGCCCCAGATAACTCCTTCCCCCGCAGCCTACAGATAGGGTATTGCCAAAGCCACAAGAATCCTGGGAGGGTCCCTCCTCCCCTTCTTGCTTCCCCTTTCGCCGCACGAACCGCCGCATGGAGTAGGGGATATATCCCTCCTCTTTCAGATAGTCCCGTACCAAAGGATAAAAATCTCCCTTCTCCTCGCGGACAATCCCCCGCCGATACAGTTCCGTTCCCTTCTTGATATATAAAGGATATATAAACAATTCATCCGGCGCAAATGCCAGGGCAGCTTTCAGAGAAGCCAGAAGACTCTCCTCCGTCTGTCCGGGTATCCCATAGATCAGATCCAGATTGACGCAGGGAAAATCAGCCTCCTTAATCCTGTGAATGGCCTGTCTGGCCTGATCGCTGCTGTGGTAACGCCCCAGAAGCTCTAATTCCTTTTCCTGAAAGCTCTGTACGCCGATGCTGATCCTGTCAACCTGGTATTCCTTCAGAATCGCTAATTTCCCCTCTGTCGTCTGGTTAGGTGAGGTTTCCACTCCTGTGTCTCCCCTCTCCCAGTGGTAATCAAAATAGTCCTCCGCCAGGGCAAAGACTCTTCTAAGTCCACGCTCTGGCAGCAATAAAGGCGTCCCCCCTCCTAACAGCAACTGGGAGAACTCTATGGGGGCGGATGGCGCCCCTCCTTTCCCGTCCGGCGCATCAGCTCTTGTGCGCATCTCCCGGATCTTTTGCGACAATTGGCAGGCATGCCGTTCCATTGCATCTATATAAGCTTCCATCAGGCTCTCTGACTGTCCCGCTACAGAAAAAAGATTGCAATAGCCGCATTTATACTGGCAAAAGGGAATGTGGAAATAAAGGCTATTGCTCCTCCCCGCCAGTTCCGGCAGATAGTCTTCCAGACGGATCCCCTTCAGCCTTCTGTATGCTGTCTTATGCGGATAGCTGTACATGTACTGCACATAACGGTTCTCTATGTTCCTCACTGCTGTCTCTCCTTTCTCAAGGGGTCTGCGCCGCCCTTTTCATAATAAAATGCTTATAGGGAACGGTATTGACCACCGGATGGTTCAGGCCGTGATAGTGAAACCCATCTTCCCCATAACAGCTCCCATGATCGGAACAGCAGATCACAAAGGTATCCCCTCTCTTGCGGAAAGCAGCGAAAAGAGAATCCAGCGCCCCATCCACATAGCGCAGCGCCGCCCCATGGGTTAGCTTACTGTCACTATTTTCTCCCGGGACATAGAAATAATTGGGATAATGAATGGCTGAGATATTCAGGTACATCATGACCCTCTGCTGTTCTGGTATCTGCCTCAGCTTCCCCACCGCAAAATCAACCTGGTTCCTGGCAGAATCTTTTACCATACAGCCAAAGGAAGGCCTCCAATAGCTTTGCTGAAAAAAGCCTGGAAGCACATTCCCGATAGGAGTGCGTTTATCGAAAAAACTGACTCCCCCAATGCAGCAGGTAGTATAGCCTGCCTGCTCCAGGCCCTGGATAAATGTAGGCGCGCAGAAGGTATATGCCCCTGGGGGAGCCTTCCGTCCCATCCCGATATCCTGGGAGAAGAATAACTTTTCCCGCTCCTTCATATCCCGGATCTCCTCGTCCACTGGCAGAAATCCGGCAAACATAGCCTGATGGGAGGGGTAAGTAAAATTTCCCGGAGCCTGGCATTTTCTCCAGGGGCCGTACCGGTTCAGCACCGGCGTCCCCCCTTTCTCCTGTTCCTCCAATGCCACATCCCAGCGGAGGGCATCCAAACATACAAACAGAATATCGTATGCCCCTACAATCTGATTCATATCAATGGATCCCATCTGCCCCTCCTTCTCTGCCGCCTCTCCTGTTATCCCTTCATTCCCGTCAGATATTCTATTTGATGGCGATATATCGCATTCTTCTGAAAGATATCCTGGTAGATCAGGTCTCCCTGCCCATTCACTTCGATCACATAAGGACGGTAGGTATCCTTCTCCACCAAAATGTCAATCCCTGCCGACTGCAGGCCTGGCAAAGCCTTTAAGGTCTCTTTGCACAGCTCCCGGACCTCTGACAGGGTCTTCTCTGGCAGCCCCAGCCCAGACAGGTCCAGCGCAGTATTATTTAAATGCAGATTGGTGATCGGCCCTCTTGATCCTCTGGCAATGATGGTTTCCAGCCTGCCAAACTGATACACTGCCCGCAGGTCATAGCTGTACCCCTGGCTCATCGCCTTAGGGTACCACCGTTCTACCACTGCTCCCAAAGACAATATGGCATCCAGAAGAGAGGCGATCTCTCCTGGATGCTCTATACGATACAGCTTCTTTGTATTAATAAGGGTTCCCTGTTCCAGACGGCAGGAAGTATATGCCGCCATCTTCCCCCTGGCAGGATCATAGCGATATGCCAGTATCCCTGCTGCCCCAGAGGAAAATACAGGTTTGACAAATACAGACATGATCCGCTGTTTTCTCATAATCTCCTGCAGCTGCCGCCCACTGACGATCTCCTCCGCCAGCATCTCCGTCACCGGAACTCCCCGCCTCTTCAGCTGCTCTTTGCAGCGCCGCTTGTCCAGGGCTGTCCCGATCGCCTGCGGTGTATTCAGGAAATATCCTTTTCCAGCGTCCTCCCCTTCTTCCTGCCATTTTGGCAAGAATGTCCCCAGTCTCTCCAGATTCTTCAGGTAGGCCCGGATCCCTCCGCCAAGGTCCTCCAGCCGGCAGCTTTCCCAGACAGGAGGGTCTATTTTGACCGCAGCTCTCTCCCGGCTGATCTGCTCCAATGCTTCCCGGGAAAGCCTGTCCCATTCCAATAACCGGACAGAGACTCCCAACTCCCGGGCTGCCTTTGTAAAATATTCCGTCCTGCGGCCCTGGGCGGTTCCGATCAGGATCACGCTTCTGCGCTCCGCCCCTTCTTCTCTCCGGCCCTCCATTATTCTGTCAGCATAGGAAAATAATAGATCTCCCCATTAAAATCTTCAGGAACCTGCCGGTCTTCCGTATCAACCTCTATAGGCAGTTTGTTCAGCTTCCCCATCATTTCTTCTGATAAGTAATGGAAATGGAGATCCAGCTTCTGAATATTACTATGGTCAGGAATCTTCTCCAGCAAAAGCTGTCCGCCCTTATCCGTTAATGTACCCATGGATAATTCCAGCGTATGGATCTGGTCTATGTATCTGCAGTTCAGCGCTGCCTCCGTAATCTCATCCTGGATCTCACTGTCAACAATCCCCAGATGTTCCAGCTTGGGACAATCCATGTTCTCCAACAGCTCTTTAATATCCTCCACGCTGCCGTCAAAGCCGTAATCTTCTACGCCGATATACAGGACCAGCCTGCGCAGAGAAGGCAATTGCGCCTTCTGAATGCTTTTCATGACATCGACAGGCAGCCCGCCGCAGATGATCTCCAGTTCCTGGAGGTTGTCATGAACAATATCCCCAAGGATCAGATCTGTGCTGCCTTTAATGGTCAGCTTCTCCAGACGGGGAAGGGCTGCCCACAGCTTGCTGTAATCCCCCTGGATAATCCAGGATACCTCGCATTCCTCATAGTCTACGTCTCCTACAAACAGGCTTTTCATGCAGTCAAACTTCTCCTTATTTTCTACTATTCCATCAAGGATCGCCTGCGCCGAGTCCTCCCACATTTCTCCCCAACAGCCTATTACGATTTCTTCCAGTTCCTTCAACTGCTCGTCATTAACGATCTCTTCTGCCATATTGGTGGCGTCCATACCCTCTTCCTCCCATTGTTCATAAGTGAAAGAGTACCGTTTCTTTTTTCCCATAAGAATCCTCCTTTTACTGCTGGAGATAATCCAACGCCGCCTTTATCTGGTTATCCACTTCAGGTCCGTTTTTCCCCAGCTTTGTTGTTATATTATTTAATGGCTCATTAACATCCGGCTTCAAACCACTGCCATGGATGTTGCGCCCATTAGGCGTATAATATTTGGAAGTCGTCAGCTTCACAGCCGTTCCGTCAGAAAGGGTGATCACACTCTGCACGATCCCTTTCCCAAAAGTATTTACTCCCAGAAGCGTTCCCCTGCCATAATCCTGCATGGCGCCGGCAAAGACTTCGGATGCGCTGGCTGTATTCTCATTTACCAGGATCACTACCGGTTTGTCAAAGCTTTCCTTATCATCGGAATAATACTCCTCCCCCTGGCCGTACTTATCCCGGGTATATACCACCTTTCCCTTGGGCAGCATGCGGTCCAGCATATCCACGGCTGTCTGAAGAAGCCCTCCGCCGTTGTTTCTCAGATCGATAATAAGCTTCTTCTGGCCCTGCTGCTCCAATTCCTCCAAGGCCTGGTCAAATTGTTTCTCCGTGACCTCTTCAAAGGCGCTGACGGCAATATAGCCCACCTTGCCCTGCAGCATTTGGAAATTGACAGTCTTGGTCTCTATCTCCTCCCGGGTCAGGGTAAACGCCAGGAAATCGCTTTCTCCTTCCCGGACGATCTGAAGCTCTACCTCTGTCCCCTTTTCTCCTTTCATTTTGGCCACTACGGAAGAGAGGTCTTCCCCGGCAACCTCTTGCCCGTCCACTGCATACACAATATCCCCTGCCTTAAGTCCCGCCTTTTCTGCAGGGCTGTCCTCCATCGGCTGTATGATCGTAATTGCGCCGGTCGTGACGTTTTGGCTGACATAAGCGCCGATCCCGCAATAATTACCGTTATTCTTTTCTACCAGATCTTCATATTCCTCTTTATTATAGTAAGCGGCATAGGGATCCCCCAGCCCCGCCATCAGCCCGGAGCTGACGGCATCCTCCATGGTCTGGCTGTCCACCTCTTCCAGATAATATTTATGGATAACAGCCTGGATCTCTGTGATCTTCTGCTCTGCCTGAGCGCTTATCATTCCATTTTTGGAGAACAGCTGGTCCAGCTGCACATTATTTCTGGCAAGTAGGATCAGGATCGCAATGGCAGCAATAGGAAGCCCTGTAATGATACCTGCCCAAAAGCCCTTTCCGAAGCCATTTTTCTTCATATTTCCTCTCATTTCTGCCCTGCTTTTCCATACAATACAAGATTTGCGCCAAGCAGCGCGCAGACACAAACCCGCAGACGGATAATCCCGGAAAACTTCTGCCTTTCCCGCCGCCTCTACGGCTGAGAGACATAAGTCAGGGGATTGACATAACTATTATTCTTATTGATCCCAAAATGCAAATGGGCCCCTGTGGATATCCCGGTAGAACCTACCTTTCCTATCACCTGCCCTTTCTTTACCTGGTTGCCCGCCGATACCAGCAGCTGGGAGCAATGCATGTAATAAGAATACAATCCGTTCCCATGGTAAATAGCGATATAATTTCCCGCAGAGACAGAATAGGTAGCAGTTACCACCTTGCCGCCCTTGGTGGCCAGAATGGAGGTTCCCATAGGAGCTGCGATATCAAGGCCTTTATGATAGGTGCTGGCCCCTGCTGTGGGGGCGCTGCGGTATCCAAAATAAGAAGAGATCCGGCCGGTTATGGGCAGAGGCCACGCATAGTCCCCTGAGGTCTCCACTACCTGAGTGTCCCCATCGCCCTGCGCTGCCTCCTGCTGAGCGATCTGCTGCCTCTGACGCTCCAGCAGCTCTTCAATCTCATCTTCCTGACCTGCGATCTGTTCCATATAATTCTTAACATCCGACTGGGTGGCATTCAGATTCCCCTCATAAATCTTCATCTGTTCGCTCTTCTGCTTCACCAGCCGTTTCACTGTCTTTTGCTCATATTTTAATGTCTCCCGGGTAGTTGTCAGATCGTTCAGCTGGATGGCAGCCTCTTCCCTGGACGCAGAGACCTCCTTCTCTACCCGGCGGTAATTCTCCAACAGCTGCCGGTCATATGCCGTAATCTTTTCAATGTATTCCATCCGGCTGTACAGGTCTGCCAGGCTCTTGGCATCCAGCAGGATCTGTATATAGTTGTCATCCGCATTCTCATACACATATTTTATGCGTCTTTTTGTACTCTCATACTGGCTCTCCTGCTTTTTCTGTACCATATCCAGTTCTTCATTCAATTCATCCATCCTGTTCTGGATCGTATCGATCTCCCCCTGATTCTCAGCCATGCTCAGGGTCAGTTCATTTAATTTGTTATCCAGCTTTCGGATATATTGTTTCACATCGCTGGCAGCGCCCTGGATCATCTTCAGGTCCTTCTCTGTCTTTTTCTTCTTCTCTTCCAACTCCCTCTGCTTTTTCTGGGCGTCTCTGATCTGGCTCTGCAGATCTGAAGAGCTGGTATTGGGTTCCGGGCTGGCAGGCTCCTTTGTCCCCGCCGCATACACTTTATCTGCTGTAGAAGGATTCTGTTGCATTCCCCAGCCAGGCTTTCCCAGGCCTATAACAACAGCGCCGGCCAGCCACAGGCTAAACCCGGCCATCCATTTTCTCTTGTTCATAACGATCCGTCCTTTCCGCTAATCCCGCGACTGCTCTCGCTGCAGCTTCTTCCCATTCCATTGGTCAGCCTGATCAAGTTCTCTGCTTATACCTGTAAATGTTTCCGCACCGATGTGGCGCTCCCCAGCAGCCCGATGCCTATGCCTACCCCCAGGCACAAAGGAACCAGCACCTGAAATTCTTTCTCTGCTTCTACGAAAGTCAGCCACTCCGTAAGATTGGCAAAATGGGCGCGGATAAATACGATCACCTGCCCATACATGAGCCGCAGTATCCCCAGAGGGATCCCCGCGCCGATCAGACCCATCGTGACCCCCTCCACCAGGAAGGGGAGGCGGACAAATAAATCTGTGGCGCCGATAAGCTTCATGATCGCAATCTCATCCTTCCGTACATTGATGCCCATTGCCACGGCAGAACTGATCAGAAAGATGGACACTAACAGCAATAGGGCAATAATACTGATAGACACATAACCGATCAGCATATTAAAGCTGCTAAAACTATCTGCTGTATTGGCTGATCCGTTGACCTTGCGCACTCCGGAAAGCCCCCGGATATATTCGACCATTTCTGCCTGCTTGGACACATCATTTAAATATACCTCATAGGAGGCAGACGCCGCCAAAGGATTATCGGAGCCAAAGGTATCAATCAGCTCCTGGTCACTGCCCAGCATCTCCTGTTTAAATCTCTCCCATGCCTCCCCGCCCGAGACAAATTCCACTTTCTCCACAGGATGGCAAGCTTGGATCTGCCGTCCGATCTCGTCTATCCTGTCCTGGCTGAGACTCTCCTCGAAGAATACAACAATAGCCACCGTACTCTCCGCATTATGTACCATATGCTGAAAATTGCTGAATAATACATAAAAGACTCCCAGAAGGAACAGACAGGCCGTAATCGTACCGATGGCTGCCAGTGAAAATATCTTATTCTGGAAAATACTCTTAACTCCCTGCTTCAAACCATACCAAATTGTACTCACTGCACATATCCTCCCTGCTGCTCATCATTGATGATCTGTCCTTTATGCAAGGCAATCACGCGCTTTTGCATTTTATTTACAATGTCATCGTTGTGGGTTACTACCAGGACTGTAGTCCCCAACTGATGGACATCCTCCAACAGTCCCATGATCTCCCAGGAATTCTCCGGGTCCAGATTCCCGGTAGGCTCGTCTGCCAGCAGGATTGCCGGCTTATTTACCATAGCTCTGGCGATGGCCGCTCTCTGCTGCTCCCCGCCGGACAGCTCCCGGGGATAAGCCTTTTTCTTCTGCGCCAGCCCTACCAGATCCAGCACCGCCATAGAATTTCTGCGCCGGCGCTCCCTTGACACTCCCACAACTCTCTGGGCCAGAGCAACATTTTCAAATACAGTCAGCTCGTCCAAAAGGCGGAATTCCTGAAAGACAACTCCCAGCTTTCTTCTGTAATAGGGCAGCTGCTTCCTGGTCATTTCCGACAGATTCCTGCCGGCTACCTCCACGCAGCCGGACGTGGTGCTGACCTCTCCCAGCAGAGTCTTGATCAGGGTAGATTTGCCGGAGCCGCTGCTCCCCACAATAAATGCAAATTCTCCCTTTTCAATCTCCAGGGAACAGTTGCGCAGGGCAACCGTTCCACTGGGATAGATCATATTTACTTTCTCCAGACGTATGATCGCAGGTTCCCTGTTGTCCATATCCATCTTCCTCCATACCTCAAGACAAAAAGGTGCGCAGACTGCCTTTTCACACTCTACGCACTGCCTCGCTTTATCTTAATACTCAAAGGTCTCCATATATTTCATATATTTTACCACCATCAAAGCAATCTTAAATGTGATGGCATCGTCAAAGATCCTCAGATCCAGGCCGGTACTCTTCTGCAGTTTATCCAGGCGGTACACTAACGTATTCCGGTGGATATACAGCTGTCGGGAAGTCTCGGACACATTCAGGCTATTCTCAAAGAATTTATTAATCGTAGCAACGGTCTCGTCATCAAAATCATCCGGAGACTTCTCGCCAAAAATCTCCTTAATAAACATTTTGCATAAGGGCATGGGCAATTGATAAATCAGCCTTCCAATCCCCAGGCTGCTATAAGCTACGATGTTATGATCACTGTAGAAAATCTTTCCCACATCCATCGCCATCTTGGCCTCTTTATAGGACCGGGAAACATCCTTAATCTCGTTGACAATCGTTCCATAAGACACATGAACCATAGTCATCGCCTCTGTATTCAGCATATCCAGAATGATCCTTGCCGTCTTCTCCATGTCCTCATAAGTCTCATTATTCTTAACTTCCTTCACCAGGATAATATTCTTCTCGTCCACCTGCGTGATAAAATCCCGGGTTTTGTTGGCAAAGATCCCCTTCACAGTCTCCAGGGCATTGACATCCTTTTCATTTTTAGTCTCGATCAGAAAAACAAGACGGCGGAGCGTGGTATCAATATGAAGCTTTTTCGCACGGTTATAGATATCTACCAGGAGCAGGTTATCCAACAAAAGATTCTTGATAAAATTGTCCTTATCGTACCGTTCCTTGTATGCCACCAGCAGGTTCTGTATCTGAAAGGCGGCCAGCTTCCCCACCATATAGACGTCGTCGCTGTCTCCCTTGGCCAATATCACATACTCCAACTGATGCTCATCAAATACCTTGAAAAATTGATATCCCTGAAGCACCTGGCTGTCAGCAGGCGAATCCACAAAGGCCATCACTGCGTCTTCATATTCCTCCACATTATTAATCGTAGTGGCTAACGCCTTTCCTTCCGTGTCCATCACGCAAATATCAATCCGCGTAATACTCTTCAAGCCATCAATTGTTGTCTGCAGCACTTGATTTGAAATCATACAATCCCTCCAACCTTCTATAACCACCAAACTTTCTAGGGCATTTCCCTGGTTAAAATCAACAAAATGTCCTCAAGCCCTTGCTACATCTTTCTTCCATATTAATTCACTAACTTTTATTTTATCATCATTTTGCACAAAAGTAAATACCGATACAAGCAATTGATAGTGTAAATTTACTGTAGGATTTAAATAAGCAGAATAAGCCAACGATATTAAAATATTAGAACTTTAGTACC
>CANPZE010000033.1 GCA_947589315.1 uncultured Lachnospiraceae bacterium
AAGTTGGTTGGACCCCGCATTTTCTCTGGCAGTCTGGAATTTCGTTTGTCACTGGAATTTACTTTGGCATTCAAGCCATTTCACTTTTCACTTTTCAACATTACTATTCCAATGATTTCCCATACTGGCAATGAGTATCTTGTGATCCGGAATCATTCCCAAAAACATCATTGCCTATCCTTCCACAATTTCCTCCAGAAGATCCAGAATTTCCCTCCATTCGGCTTTCCGGGGCTGCACCGGCTGCCGTTCCAGCCTGTCCTTGAGTTCTTTCATTCTTTCCTTCTGTTGCTCAAACCGTGCCGCCAGCCCCAGCTTTGCTTCATACTCCCTGAGCTGCCGGGTACTGCGCTTGATCCCATCATGCACCCCCTGCCGGGTGATCCCCATATTCTCAGCGATCTCAGAAATAGAGAAATCTTCCAGAAGGTACCCTTCCAGCATCTGACGCTGGTTCTCCTTTAACAGAGCCCCATAAAAATCATAAAGCAGCGACAGATAGACCCTCTCTTCTATGTCTCTGGCTCCCTTCCCCTCTGTGTCCATCCAACGCACCTCCTGGCAGTCTTTTGATCACGATCCCTATAGATAAGAAACAGCCCTCCACCCTGTCCGGGACATGGTGAAAAGACTGTTTCATAAGACAATATTTCCTTACGCATTCAAATATTCATCGATGCCCTTTGCCGCCGCCTTACCGGCTCCCATGGCCAAGATAACAGTAGCAGCTCCTGTCACAGCATCGCCGCCGGCATATACGCCTTCTTTAGTGGTCATTCCATTCTCTTCCTCTGCCACAATACATTTTCTCCGGTTTACATCCAATCCCTTTGTTGTAGAGGAGATCAGGGGATTAGGGCTGGTTCCCAGGGACATAATGACCGTATCCACATCCAAAGTAAACTCAGATCCAGGAATCTCCACGGGTCTTCTTCTTCCAGACTCATCCGGCTCGCCTAATTCCATACGGATACACTCCATTCCGCACACATTTCCCTCATCATTTACCAGGATCCTGGTAGGATTCGTAAGAAGATCAAACTGGATCCCCTCTTCCTTGGCATGATGCACCTCCTCCACTCTGGCGGGAAGCTCTTCCTCACTGCGGCGATATACAATATGTACATCCGCCCCCAGACGAAGAGCTGTCCTGGCTGCATCCATAGCCACATTTCCTCCTCCTACTACCGCTACCTTTTTGCCGGCAATGATAGGAGTATCGTAATTATCGTCAAAGGCCTTCATCAAATTGCTCCTGGTCAGATACTCATTAGCCGAGAATACGCCATTGGCATTCTCTCCCGGGATTCCCATAAATCTGGGAAGGCCGGCGCCAGACCCTATAAACACCGCATCAAAGCCTTCTTCTTCCAAAAGTTCATCAACCGTAATGGCCTTGCCAATAACCACATTCGTTTCAATCTTAACACCCAGCGACTTTACATTTTCCACTTCACTGGCTACCACAGTCTCCTTAGGAAGACGGAATTCAGGAATTCCATAAGACAACACGCCGCCAGCCTTGTGAAGCGCTTCAAAGATTGTTACATCATAACCGGCTTTGGCCAGATCCCCGGCACAAGTCAGGCCGGCAGGCCCGGAGCCAATAACAGCTACCTTCTTGCCCTTCTTCTCTGTGGGCGCCTGGGGCTTGATCCCATTCTCCCTGGCAGTATCAGCTACAAAACGCTCCAGCTTTCCAATGGAGATCGCATCTCCCTTGATCCCGCGGATACATTTTGCCTCACACTGGCTTTCCTGAGGACATACCCGTCCACAGACTGCAGGCAGGGCAGAATACTTACTGATCACATGATAAGCCTCTGTAGGATTGCCCTGCGCTACTTCCTTAATGAATCCAGGAATATCAATGCTCACCGGACAGCCTTTTACACACTGGGGATTTTTACACTGGATACAGCGGGAAGCCTCTGCCATTGCCTCCTCCTGATTATAACCCAGACATACCTCGTCAAAATTCTTCGCCCGTACCTTCGGCTCCTGCTCCCGGACAGGAATCCTCTTCATTACATCTACTTCCATGATTTCCCTCCATTTATCTATCTCTATTTCTTATTGTTATTGCTTCTATCCGGCGGTCACTGGCAATTGCCGCATCCGCCGTGATGGGTAGCTCCCTCCTGCAGGCGGAGCAGCGCCCTTCCTTCTTCGGATTTATACATGGACTGGCGTTTCATAGCCTGGTCAAAGTCTACCAGATGCCCGTCAAATTCCGGTCCGTCTACACAGGCAAATTTAATCTCATCCCCTACCTGAAGACGGCAGGCCCCACACATCCCGGTGCCATCCACCATAATAGGATTCATACTGACAATGGTAGGAATATTCAGCTCCTTCGTGAGAAGGCAGACAAACTTCATCATGATCATGGGACCGATCGCCACTACCCTGGTATATTCCTTTCCCTGATTCTTCACCAGTTCATTGATCTGGTCGCAGCCATTCCCTTTGAAGCCATAGGAGCCATCATCCGTTGCAATATAAAGATTGCCGGCCACCTCTCTCATGGCATCCTCCAGGATCATGATATCCTTGGTGCGGGCTCCAATAATAACGTCCACATCCACCCCATGTTCCTTCATCCATTTTACCTGGGGATATACCGGAGCAGTACCCACACCGCCGCAGACAAACAGGATCTTCTCCTTCTTCAATTCCTCCAACGGCATTTCAATCAGTTCAGAAGCGCAGCCCAGCGGTCCCACAAAATCCATGAAGCTTTCTCCGACCTCATATTTTGCCATTTCCTGAGTTGAAGCGCCAACCGTCTGAAATACAATGGTTACTGTCCCTTTCTCTCTGTCATAGTCACAGACCGTCAAGGGGATGCGCTCTCCCCTGTCATCCATCTTTACAATGACAAATTGCCCCGGCTGGCAGTGCTTCGCCACTCTGGGCGCCTCAATATCCATAAGCCAGATATTGTTCGCAAGATACTCTCTCTTCAAAATCTTAAACATAATGAGCCTCCATTTTCTTTTCTTTCTATATGTGTATTACCTCTTCCGCTTTCTGCCCTTTATCCCTTCAGTCTGTCCAGACTGTCGCAATAGGCGAGAAAGCTATTAGAGTAACGTTTGTCACCACTTACATTTTCCCCAAACCATGCAGGGGGAACAAAGCCCTGCGCTTCCTGCAGGTCCTCAAACTCTACCTCGATAAATACCAGTCCCTCCAAAACTCCCCGGAATACATCCAGCTCCCCGGTATGTCCATCGGGAAGGGGAATCAGATACCGCGTCTTCACAATGAGGTGCCCGTCTATCTTTTCCCTCAAATGAAGATAACTCTCCCGGGTTAAAGGCAGCTCCGTCTCGCGGTTCACACGCATTTCCCCATTCTCCTCCAACCCCTCCCGGGATTTGTAAGTCAGTATATAATCCTCGTTGCTCTTTCGTATGCGCACAACAGGAGACGTGCATAAGTATCCCTGTTCAATCTCCTTCTTCTCCCATTGCTCCAGGTTGCCGGGCATTTTGCAAATCAAAAATTTTTTCTCAATCTCCATGCCGCCTCCTAACCGAAATAGAATCACCTTTTAGTAATTTCCTATCCCTTAAAAACAACAAGGGTATCTGTAATATTTTATACCAGATACCCCTGCTTCGTCAATAGCCGAGTCCCTTCAAATAATTGGTAAATTAAATTAAGGATACCGAATCTGGAATTCAGCCTTCTTCCCTGCCCCTGTGACCTTTACCTTTTTATCATATACCAGCTTGTACAGCTTCCGGTGCTTTTTCAGATCCAACTTTTTAATTTTATTATGATCGCACCACAGTACTTCCAGCAATCGGTTGCTGCCTACATCCAATTTAGCCAGTCTGTTAAAACTGCATTTTAGATAGTTAAGCTTCTTGTTCCGCTTCAGGTCCAGGCCGGTTAATTTATTACTGCTGCATTCAAACTGCTCCAGGCCCTCATTCCAATGCACATCTATTTCTGTCAGCTGATTATTACTGCATATGAGCCATTTTAATTTTTGATTCTGGCTTACATCCAGGCTCGTTAATTGATTATCCTCACAGGACAGTCCATAAAGCTTGGCATTCATAGTTGTATCCAGCGAAGTCAATTGATTCTGGTCGCAGCTCAAATCCTTCAATTCTGTGTTTTTACTTACATCCAAAGCGGTCAATTGATTACCGCCACAGTCGAATTCCTGCAACGCCGTATTTCTGCTCACATCCAGTTCTGTCAGCCGATTATGATGGCACCCAAGCCGTTTTAACAGTAAATTCTGATCCAGATTCAGGGCAGCTATCTTATTCATACTGCAGTGCAGCTGCTTCAATTTTGCATTTTGATCCAGATTCAGCCTGGTTATTCTATTGATCTCACAATCCAAATATTTCAGATTTCTATTCCCGCTTACGTCCAAAGCAGTCAAATGGTTGTCAGATACCTCTATCTTTTCCAGTGAAGAAAATGGAGAAAAAGAAATCTTCCCCCGTAGATTAACATAAGCCCAGTCAATGCTTTTCAAACAGCCTCTTTTATTCCAGGTATAACAGGAAGCATTGATATCCTCGGGTACTTTGGCTCCTGCTTTCCGTTCTTTTTTTATCAGCTGCTTTAAAGCAGTTACCTCAGAAGCATTTTTCCCAGCTGCTTCTGCCGTGCCAGACAGGCAAAATGCGGCAAGCAGCAGCGCTATCATCCCCACTGCCGCAGCTGATCTTCTTTGAATCTTCATTTTCATTTGACCTCCATTGTCTTCCATCACTCTGTCTTGCTTTTCTTATGCTTTTTGAGACGGATCCCTGCTAAAACTGCACCCACCGCCAATGCCAGACTAATGATAAACTTCACCAGATACCAGATAAATGCCCCTCCGAAGGACAGGTCTGCTATTGATTTTGCCAGCAATACACTCACCATATCTGCTCCTTTCTTCTCTGTGGCCTATCTCCTATTGGCCAATTCCTTCATAACATCGTTCCAGCTCAAACCGCATTCTACCATTAATACCATCATATGGTACAGAAAATCTGCTATTTCATATTTGAGTTCCTCCGCATCCGGATTCTTGGCGGCAATGACAATCTCCGTAGCCTCCTCGCCGCATTTTTTCAATATCTTGTCAATCCCCTTATCGAAAAGATAGTTCGTATAAGACCCTTCCCGGGGATGCTCCCTGCGGTCAAGGATTGTATTATAATCATCGGTCAGTACAGTCAGAGGGTTGGTATCCACATATTCCTTTTTCGCCAGCTGCGTATAAAAGCAGGAAAGATTTCCTGTGTGACAGGCGGCGCCTACCTGCCGGACCTTCGCCAGCAGGGTGTCTTTGTCACAGTCGATCAACAATTCCTGCACATACTGATAATGCCCGGAAGTATCTCCCTTACACCACAGCTCCTGACGGCTGCGGCTGTAATAGGTCATCTTACCGGTCTCCAATGTTTTTCCAAAGGATTCCTCATTCATATATGCCATCATCAATACCTGACTGGTACGATAATCCTGGACAACAACCGGGATCAAGCCATTGTCCAGAGTCTTAAAGTCAGAGAATGCAATACTGCTCTCAAACAGTTCCACAGCAATATTCTGGGAACGCAGTCCCTTCTTAGCCCGGTAAATGCTCTTTTCTTCTGATTCAAAGTAATTGGTAGCAACGCCAGACACCTTGCCTATAGAGATCAGTTCCATAATATCATGGCGTACCAGGCTGTCCCGGATCTGAACCTCCATCATGCATCCGGCTATCGCCTCCTCTAACCGCGGCGTCCTCTCCACATGTTTCAGCACGGCAGTGCCAAACCCCTGCTGATAAAAAGAATTCAGCTGATCTGCTGTCTGAAAATCATGCATCATATCTATTTCAATGGCCAGCTTGCTCTGGTCAAAGCGGGACAGAATTTCTTTCAGCTCCCTCTGGGATGGCAGGAGCGCCTTGCGGATGACTAGCTGGGAGGCCCCTGTATACAAAGCCTTTTTTGCATCCTCAAACCGATTCACATAGATACCTACAGAAAAGGGGATATCAATCTGCTTATCAATCTGACGCGCCACAGCTAAGAACTCCTCGCGGCTCTTTTCCTCCCCGGTATAATTATACAGGAACAAGCTGTCAGCCCCCTGGCAGGAATACCGCTCCGCCAGTTGGATCACATTAGCAGCCAGCTCATTTTCCGCATTGATAAATGCAATGATCCTTTTTTTCCCGTCCTGATCACTCTTATTATTCATATTTCCCCCATTTCTCTTGCCTGCAGCAGATATCCTTCCCTGATGCAGACCCGTTTTTTCTATTCCAAACTCCCCTTGGTGGAAAGCACATCCTGGATCCTGTCATCGTATTGCACTGCTTCATCTAAAGCCCTGGCAAATGATTTAAACGCCGCCTCAATGATATGATGGTTATTGACGCCGTCCAGCTGCTTTAAATGCAGATTCATCCCGGCGCCGCAGCTCACCGCATAGAAAAACTCATGTACCATTTCTGTATCAAATTCCCCTACCTTAGGCACGCTGAACTCCATATCAAACTGGAGATATGGCCTGCCAGACAGATCTAAAGCACATAGAAGCAGTGCCTCGTCCATAGGAAGAATAGCGTCCCCAAAACGCCGGATTCCTTTTTTGTCCCCCAATGCCTCTTTAATAGCCTTTCCCAGGACAATTCCTGTATCCTCAATGGTATGATGGCAGTCCACCTGCAGATCCCCTTTCACAGAGACATCCAGATCAAACAGCCCATGACGGGCAAAGCTATTCAGCATATGGTCAAAGAATCCGATCCCGGTATCAATGGCTGCCTTTCCTGTCCCGTCCAGATCCAGCCTCATTGTGATATCTGTCTCTCCTGTCTGTCGGGATACTTTTGCAATACGCGCCTGTTTCTTCATATCCGGCCTCCTCTATCTGCTGCCCTCAGCAATATTTCGATCTTGATTCCCTTCCAGTATACAACAACCTTCTTCCGGGCGCAATCAACTTTCACAATCTCTCCTATTTTCCTTCAAAGCGCACCGCAATGGAATTTGCATGGGCTGTCAGCTTCTCTGCCGCCGCAAATTTCTCAATATCCTCATGTACCTTTTCCAGCGCTCCTCTGGAATACGAAATAATACTGGATTTTTTCACAAAATCATCTACAGAGAGAGGAGAGAAGAATTTTGCAGTCCCATTGGTGGGCAGAATATGATTAGGGCCGGCAAAATAGTCCCCCAGCGGTTCGCTGCTGTATTCTCCCAGGAAAATAGCCCCCGCATTCCGGATACGGGTCATCGTATCAAAAGGATCCTTTGTCATAATCTCCAAATGCTCTGAGGCAATCTCATTGGCGATCTGAATCCCCTCTTCCATTGTCTTCGTCACAAGAATATATCCATAGGAATCCAAAGACTTCTGGATAATCTCCTTCCGGGACAACTGTTCTACAAATCGGTCCACTTCCTCTGATACCTGTGTTGCCAGCTCCATACTGGTAGTTACCAGGATTGCAGACGCCAGCTCATCATGCTCTGCCTGTGACAACAGGTCGGCTGCCACATAACGTGGGTTGGCAGTCTCATCGGCCAGCACGAGAATCTCGCTGGGACCGGCAATCGAGTCAATACTAACATGCCCGTATACAGTCTTCTTGGCCAGGGCTACGAAGATATTGCCGGGGCCTACGATCTTATCTACCTTTTGGATGCTCTGCGTTCCAAAGGCAAGGGCTGCGATAGCCTGCGCCCCTCCCACCTTATAGACCTCATCTACTCCTGCTTCCTTGGCGGCCACCAAAGTGACAGGATACACCTTTCCATCTTTTCCGGGAGGCGTAGTCATAATGATCCGGTCTACACCAGCCACCCTGGCAGGCAGCACATTCATCAGTACCGAGGAAGGATACACAGCTTTTCCTCCCGGCACGTAAACCCCCACCCGTTCCAGCGGCGCTATCTTCTGTCCCAGCAACGTACCATCAGGCTTACTGTCAAACCAGCTGTAGCGCAGCTGTTTTTGATGGTATTCCCGGATATTATCCAGCGCCTTTCGGATAACCTCTATCAGAGAGTCCTCTACCTGCCCATATGCCTCCTGGATCTCCTCCGGCGTGACGCGGACCGTCTCCGGCGTAATCTTTACGCCATCAAAACGCTGGGTATATTCAAATAACGCCTCATCCTTTTTTTCTTTTACTGCTTCCAGGATCTCATCCACTGCCGCCTGATACTTTCCATATTGATCAGGGTTTCTCTGCAGCAGGTTTCCCAAGATGTTTTCCCGCTCCTTCTCAGTCAATCCAACTATGCGCATCGCTGCAACTCCTTTCTGTAAAATTTGCGGGGCTTTTTCCTCCCCGCTTACGCATGCCTATTTGCTAATAATCTCTTTCAGGTCATAGATCAATTGATTGATCCGCTCATGCTCCATCTTCATACTCACTTCATTCACAACTACCCGGGCAGACAGGGGACAGATCTCTTCCAAGACCTGCAGGCCGTTTTCCCTCAGCGTAGACCCTGTCTCCACAATATCTACAATTACCTCTGACAGGCCTACAATAGGGGCCAGTTCTACAGAACCGTTCAATTTGATGATTTCTACCGTCTGATGCTTTTTATGATAGAAATAGTCCTTGGCAATCCGGGGATATTTGCTGGCCACACGAATCAAAGAACCATCCTGCAGCTTTTCTCTGGCGCTCTCCGGTCCCGCCACGCACATCCGGCATTTTCCCACATTCAGGTCCAGGACCTCATAGAGCTTGCGTCCCTCCTCCAAAATAGTGTCCTTACCTACCACGCCGATATCTGCCGCCCCCATTTCCACGTATGTGGGGACATCCGCAGCCTTGGACAGGAAGAAACGAAAGCCCAGCTCCTCATTGACAAAGATCAGCTTTCTGGTCTTCTCATCCTTCATCTCCTCGCAGGTAATCCCGATCTGTTCCAGCAGAGATAAGGTATGCCTCGCCAGTCTCCCCTTGGCCAGGGCAAATGTTATGTATCTCATAATCTATCTTCCTTTCTACAGCTCCTGTATATCCTGTTGGGTCACATACAGTAATTGCTCTGCTTCGATCCTTTTCGCATATTCCTGATACTGGTCCAGCCCTGCCCGGGAGGATTTCCGCAGCATCTGTACCACCTTTCCTTCCTTCCGGAGGCGGGCTGCCTCCTGCAAAGCCTTCTGCCGCAGCTGTCTGGGATATAAAAGAAGGATCCCTCCCAGCTTCTCCTGTTCAAAAAGTCCCTGCCGTTCCAATGCCAGCATCAATTGATCCAAAACGATACCCATACCGATAGCAGATGCCTCTTTGCCAAACTGGCCTACCAATCCATCGTATCTGCCTCCGCTGGCCAACGCCTCTCCGTTGCCATAGGTATACGCCCGGAATATGATCCCTGTATAATAGCTGTAATTGCTTAACATACTCAGGTCAATGGTGATATATTGCTCAAAGCCATATAGGCGGATGATCTCCTCCAGCTTCTGCAGGCGGTCCAGAGCCTTATGTACTTTTGCGCTCTTTGCACGTTTCTGTACGAAGTCCATATTTCCGGCAAAGTCCTCCAACAGATGGGGAAGGGCCAAAAACACTTCCTTCAGCTCCCGGGATATGGTCACGCTGTCCAACAGCTCTTCTACCCCAAAAAAGTTCTTACTCTCGATCAGCTCATGAAGACGAGTGATTTCCTGGGGCTCCAGGCCGGCCTCTTCGATCAGTCCCTGCAGAAAACCGGCATGTCCCACCTCCAGCTGAAATTCTTTCAGGCCGCTTTGCAGTAAGCATTCTATCGTCAACGCCACCATTTCGGCATCTGCGTCAGAACTGTCATCGTTTACCAGCTCTGCGCCCAACTGCGTTACCTCCTGTAATTTGCCTTTATAGGGAGGCGTATTGACAAAAGTGCTGCCAGTATAGCAGAATCGGATCTGCTCCTTCTCTTCCCGGTAATATTTTGCCACGCAGCGGGCAATAGAGGGGGTGATATCGGGACGCAGCACCAGTGTGTTATTCCCCCTGTCAAAAAATTTGAACAGGTTACTGGACTGAACGGTTCCCCTCTCCCTGCTGAAGACATCAAAATATTCAAAGGTTGGCGTCTTGATATCCCGGAAGCCATAGGAACGAAGAGCTACATGGAGCTGTTCTTCCAGACGCAGCCTTCTGGCGCATTCGATTCCGTAGATATCCCGCACACCTCCCGGCGTATGAAGCAATTCTTTTGCATTTTCTGAAAATTTATATTCTTCCTGGCTCATGTCTCTGACTGTCCCTTTCTTTTAATAAATACCTGTGGGATTCTCTTCCTTTGGCGCATATCCATTATCACGCAGCCCCTGGATAATCTGCATTTTATGTTCAGAGCCAAAGGCCTCCATCGTGATGCGCAGCTCCACTGCGGCATTGCGGTTAATGCTGACAAATTGGTTATGCTCCAGGCGGATCACATTGCCATTCAATTCAGCAATGATCCCAGCCACGCGTACCAATTCACCGGGCCGGTCCGGAAGCTGGACTGCTACTGTGAATACCCGGTCTCTCTGAATCAGTCCATGCTGTACCACAGAAGAAAGAGTGATAATGTCCATATTGCCCCCGCTGAGAATGGATACTACCCGTTTATCCTTACAGTTCAGATGTTTTAACGCCGCCACGGTAAGCAAACCAGAATTTTCTACCAGCATTTTATGGTTCTCGATCACATCCAGGAAATTTACGATCAGCTCTTCATCCTTTACTGTGATAATCTCATCAATGTTTTCCTGGATATAGGGAAATACAATGTCTCCCGGTGTCTTCACTGCAGTACCATCAGCAATGGTAACAGCGCTGGGCAGGCTGACCACCTCTCCCTTTTCCAGGGAAGCCTTCATGCAGGCGGCATTGGCCGGCTCCACACCCACCACTTTGATATTAGGGTTCAGCAGCTTGGCCAGCGTAGACACTCCTGCTGCCAGGCCCCCTCCGCCAATCGGCACCAGAATGATATCCACAGTAGGAAGCTCCTTAAAGATCTCCATCGCAATGGTCCCCTGGCCGGTAGCCACCGCCAGATCATTGAAAGGGTGTACAAAGGTATAGCCCTTTTCCTGCCCCAGCTTCACGGCATATTGATAGGAATCATCGTAACCGCTTCCGTAAAGAACCACCTCCGCTCCATAACTCTTCGTGCGGTTTACCTTGATCAAAGGCGTGGTCGTCGGCATTACGATCACGGCAGGCACGCCATATATTTTGGCGGCATTGGCTACTCCCTGGGCATGATTGCCTGCAGAAGCTGTGATCAGCCCCTTCTTCCTCTCCTCCTTTGACAGGGTGCTTGTCTTATAATAAGCTCCCCTCACCTTATAGGCTCCCGTATTCTGCAGATTCTCTGGTTTCAGATACACCTTATTCCCCGTCATTGTTGAAAAATATTCACTATAGATCAAGTTGGTAGGCAAAGTCACTTCTTTTACCTTCTCTGAAGCCTCTTCAAATTTGTCTAATGTCATCATCGCTTCTTCCTCCATTATATATCCTTGTCTGTATTTGTCTGGAATAACGCTTCCACAAAGCTTTCAGCGTCAAATTTCTGCAGGTCATCAATCTGTTCGCCAATTCCGATATATTTCACCGGAATATTCATTTCTGACTGTATCGCAATGGCGATCCCGCCCTTAGCCGTCCCGTCCAGCTTGGTCAGAACGATTCCGGTGATATCTGTCACCTGGGCAAACTGCTTAGCCTGCGCCAGAGCGTTCTGTCCTGTAGTCCCATCCAAGACTACCAACGTCTCCCGGTAAGCCTCCGGAAATTCCCGCTCAATAATCCGGTTCATCTTCCCAAGCTCTTCCATAAGGTTTTTCTTATTGTGAAGACGCCCCGCCGTATCACAGATCAATATGTCGGCATGCCTGGCCTTTGCCGCATTGACGGCATCATATACCACGGCCGCAGGATCTCCTCCTTCCTGTCCGGCAATAATCTCTACTCCTGCGCGATTGGCCCATTCTGTCAGCTGGCCGATCGCCGCCGCGCGAAAGGTATCCGCCGCCGCCAGGATCACCTTTTTGCCCTGGCTTTTCATCTGGCCCGCCAATTTGCCTACAGATGTAGTCTTTCCTACCCCGTTGACGCCGATCATCAGGACCACAGAGGTACGGTTCTCAAATTCATAGGCAGATTCCCCTACCTTCATCTGCTCCTTGATGGAATCCATCAAAAGATCCCGGCAGACAGCAATCTCTTTAATCTTCTGTTCTTTTACCTTTTGCCGGAGATTATCGATGATCCCTTCCGTTGTGGCCACGCCAATATCTGCCATGATCAGAATCTCTTCCAGCTCCTCATAGAAATCTTCGTCAATCTCAGAAAAACCACTGAACAAAGAATCCATGCCAGAGATCAGATTGTCCCTGGTCTTGGTCAGTCCGTTGATCAGCCGTCCAAAAAAACCTTTTTTCTCTCCCATTTTTCCTCCAATCTTAAAGAGAAGCTTTTATCATCCATTCCAACTTCCCTCTTTCCGACCTATCTATATTATACTGTTCTCTGTCTCAGGGTCAATCCGTTATATCCTTCTCATCCAGAAGATTTACAGATACCAGGGTGGAGACACCCTTTTCCTGCATCGTGATACCGTACAGAATATCCGAAGCGTTCATTGTTCCCCTCCGGTGGGTGATCACGATAAATTGTGTGTCTTTTGTCAGTTTATGTAAATATTTGGCATAACGCCCTACATTGGAATCATCCAGCGCCGCCTCAATCTCATCCAGCAGACAGAAGGGAGACGGCTTTAGGCTTTGTATGGCAAAAAGCAGGGCAATGGCAGTCAGCGCCTTCTCCCCTCCGGACAGCTGCATCATATTTTGCAGCTTCTTTCCCGGCGGCTGGGCAATAATACGGATCCCTGCTGTCAGCACATCCTCTTCCTCTACTAATTCCAGCGTACCTCTTCCGCCGCCGAAAAGCTCTTTAAATACCTTGTCAAAACGGATCCGGATCTGGGTAAACTGCTCCTCAAACTGGCGGCGCATCTCTGTATCCAGTTCCTCAATGATCCCCTGAAGCGCCTGTGCCGCCTCGATCAGGTCGTCATGCTGGCCCTGGAGCAGGGTATACCGCTCCATAACCTCTTTGTACTGTTCGACAGCATTTACATTCACATCGCCCAGTTCCTTAATTCTGGCCTTGCAGGACGCAATCTCCTTTTTCATTTCACTGACACTGAACGGGGAGTCTGTCTTTAACTCCTCCGCACGGTGGTAAGTCAGCTCATATTCCTCCCACATATAATTGGTATAAGAATCGGCCCGTTCAGAAAGCTTCTCTTTCTGACTTGCCAGGCGGAAGCATTCCTTGTCCAGCCCGCTGATCTGTTGGGAAAGCTTCTCTCTCTGCTCAAAGAAATCTTTATTCTGCGCCGTCAGCTGTTCCCTCTCCCTGGTCTGCTCCACAGACTGCTCTTCCAGCTCCGTGATCAATTGCCGGGTATCTGCAATTAATTTTTCCTCCTGATGGACCTGTTCTTCCATCTCTTCCATCCGCTGGCGGGCAGACTGGCTATTATCCTTCAATTCTTCCAGTTCTTTTTCCTGACGTTCCCTCTCCTGCAGGAGACGCTCCAGATTCTGCGCCGCAAACTGGTTTTTCTGATCCTGGGTAGCGATCTCTGTCCGCAGACGGCCGCACTCCTCTTGCAGCCTGTCCTTTTCTTCCCTGGCGCTAAGTATTTTCTCCTCAAGGCTGCTGATCGCTTCCTCTGCCTGCCGGCTCCGGCTTTCCTGGCTGGACACTCTCTGCTCCAATTCTTCCAGTTCCCGATTCAGGTCCTCTTTCTCCTTCTCGATTCCCTGGCTATCCAGATGGATCTGTTGCAGTTCCATCCTGTTCTTCTCCAGTTCCTCTTCCAGGCGGCTGCAATTCAATTTTGCAGTATTCTGTCTTAGCGTAAGTCCCTGACGGATCTCACGGTTCTTCTCCAGTTCCTCTTGCTGCCTCTTCCGTTCTGCGGCGCCTTTTTCCAACTCCCCTTCCAGTTCCTTCATCTGGGTGCGAAGATTGTCCACCTGTTCCTCCAGACGGTCCATTTCCCGCCTTCTTCCCAGAAGGTTGCTGTTATTCTTATAAGCCCCTCCCGATATAGATCCGCCAGGATTCAGCAATTCTCCTTCCCTGGTTACAATACGGATGGTGTGATGGTACTTTCCGGCCAGCGCGATCGCATTGTCAATATGATCCACCACAATAAATCTTCCCAAAAGGTATTCTGCCAGGCTCTCATATCTTTTGTCGGTCTCTACTAAGGAAGACGCCAGGCCGATCACTCCCGGCTCTGACAAAACATTCTGTGCCCGGCTTGCAGCCCTGCCGGATATATTGGTCAGGGGCAGAAATGTAGCCCTTCCATAACGATTTTCCTTCAAGTACTGGATCATAGCCTTCGCCGTCTGTTCATTGTCGGTAACAATGTTTTGAATGCTTCCTCCCAATGCAGTCTCAATAGCAATCTCATAATCCTTCTTTACCCGGATCAGATCCGCCACCACGCCTAAAATACCGGGATAATCGCGTTTCCGCTCCATGATGCGGCGGATGCTCTGGCCAAAGCCTTCATACCGCTCTGTCATATTTTTCAGGGCAGTCAGCCGGGAATTCTCCATATGGAATTGCTGCTGGATATGGCGATGCTCTTTCTCCAATTCCTGCCTTTTGTCTAACAAAGCAGCCGCTGTATTCCGGATTTCCTCCTCAATTCCATCCATTGCGGCAATTTTGTCCGTCAGTTCCTTTAAAATGTCTTTCTCTTTCTCCAGCTCTTCTTCCCAGCCGGAGGCCTGTGATTTATTCTGTAATATTCTCTGTGTCAGCCCGGCCCGCCGCAGGGAATTTTGTTCTAAAAGGGTCTGATATTTCTGACTGCTGGACTTAACATCCATTGTCTCTGCAGCCATATTCAGGATCTCCTCCTGACAGCCATCCCTTCTGTGCTCCATATCTGCAATAGCGTCCTCCAGCTCCTGCAGAGCCTTTTCCTGCCCGGCCTGCTGCTGTGTAAGCTTTTGCAGCTCCCCCTCCAGGCTTTCTTTTTCCTGCCGGTAATCCTGAAGCTGCTGGCTGCCCGTCTCCATAGCGGCCTTTAAGCTGTCCAGGCTGTCCTTATAATGAGAATCATTCTGTCTTGCCGTATTGATCTGCTCCTGCAGCAGTTTAATCTCGCCTTCATGCTGGTTCAGCCTCACTTTGGAATCGTTCAGACGCTCTTTTGTCATATCAAGCCGGTTCTCCTGCTCCCGCAGCTTCTGTTCCACCTTAACATATTCTTCCTTTGTCTGGGCAAATTCCTGTCTGGCCTGCAGCAGATCAGCCTCGGCGATAGACTTTTTCTGTTCCAGCCCTGCCAGCTCCTCCTGAATAGTATCATACTCCGATAAGAACAGGTTCACATCCAGGCGGCGAAGCTCGTCCCGATAGCTGAGATACTTCCTGGCCTTCTCCGACTGTTGCGCCAGAGGTCCTGCCTGTTTCTCTAATTCAGACAGAATGTCCTCAATGCGCACCATATTCTGCTGTTCTTCCTCCAGGTTCTTCTCCGCTACCGCCTTTCTCTTCTTGTATTTTACAATGCCTGCAGCTTCGTCAAAGAGTTCCCGCCTCTCCTCCGGCTTGCCGCTGAGAATCTGGTCGATCTGCCCCTGGCCGATAATGGAATAGCCCTCCTTGCCGATTCCCGTGTCAAAAAGCAGTTCCTGAATATCTTTCAGGCGGCAGCTCGTTCCATTCAATAAATATTCGCTCTCTCCGGAACGATATACTCTCCTGGCTATGGTAACCTCCTCATAGGGCACGTTCAGTTTATGATCCTCATTGCTGATTGTAATCGCCACATAGGCATATCCCTGCGGCTTACGCAGCTCTGTACCGGCAAAGATCACATCCTCCATTTTGGCTCCTCGCAGCTGGCGCGCGCTCTGCTCCCCCAGAACCCATCGCACCGCATCGGCCACATTGCTTTTTCCGCTCCCATTAGGCCCCACGATCGCTGTAATCCCATTATGGAATTCAAAGACCAGTTTATTGGCAAAGGATTTAAACCCATGTACCTCCAGACTTTTCAAATACATTTTGATTCTCCTTACTCTTACTTCTCCGCTTTCAGGATCAGGATAGCCTTATAGGCAGCATCCTGCTCCGATTTCTTTTTGGTCTGTCCCGCCCCCGCTGCAATCTGCCGGCCATTAACGATCACTGCCGTGGTATATTTCTTATGGTGGTCCGGTCCCTCCTCATTCAGAAGCTTGTACTCCAGGACTGCTCCCTCTTCTCCCTGGATCATTTCCTGAAGGATCGTCTTACTGTCATAAAACATCTTTTTATTCTCTATATCTGATAGTACATGGTCATAGATGTATTTCTGGGCGCATGCAAAGCCGCCGTCCACATATACTGCACCGATGGTAGCTTCCAATGCATCCGAAAGGATCGAATCTCTGTCCCTGCCTCCAGTCATGTCCTCTCCCCGGCCAAGCTGGATATATTCTCCCAGCCCCAATTCTCTGGCGCAAAGCGCCAAAGTAGGTTCGCAGACATAGCTGGCCCGGATCCTGGTCATGTCTCCCTCTGGCATCTCAGGATTCGCCTTAAATATATATTCGCTGGACGCAAGCTCCAAGATCGCATCTCCCAGAAACTCCAGCCTCTCATTACAGCGATGCTTCTCCCATCGCCTCTCATTGGAATAAGAGCTGTGGGTCAACGCCGTCTCCAACAGGGTCCTGTCCTGGAACTGATAACCCATCTTCTCCTCAAATGCATCAATGATTTCCTGTTTCATTCCTCTGCTCCATTTCTGTCTGGATGTAAAAAGTTCCAGACGTCATCTACTGTATTCCAGCTTTCCGTCTCCTGCACATCGATCAATATTCCAAACTCAGCTTCCAGAGAAAGCATGATCTGAAAGACAGCAAGAGAATCTGCCCCATAGTGGCCCACCAAAGACCTGCCAAGCTGGATATCCAAAGGGTCTGTTTGCAGGATCTCGCCCAAAATCCCCTGAAACTTCTCAAACTCCATCTGATTCATAGTTTTCCCCATTTCTGCGCTGCTTACTCTTACCTGTTGACCGATGTCCGCTGCCCGATCCTCTATGCCTCGTGGAGATTGGCCTTAATCTGTTCATTAATCTTTTGCTCGCTAAAGGTGATACACTGCAGAATCGCTGTCTTGATCTCCACATGATCAGAGCTTCCATGAGACTTCACCACCAGGCCTTTCAGACCAAGGAGGGGCGCGCCTCCATGCTCAGAAGCATCAAATTCTTTCAATGTATTCTTTAACGCAGGTTTAATAAGCAGTGCGCCAATCTTACTGCGGAGAGATTGCATCAAGCCTTCCTTCACCTTATGGAGTAACGCCGATCCCAGTCCCTCGTACAGCTTTAAGATCACGTTCCCCACAAAGGCTTCACAGACGATCACATCCGCTCCCCCCTTGGGGATGTCCCTGGCTTCGATACTACCGATAAAATTAATGTCCGCGCATTCCTTCAATAAAGGATATGTCTCTTTCACCAGCATATTCCCTTTTTCTTCCTCAGCTCCGATATTGACAATCGCTACCCTGGGGTTCGCCAGCCCCATAACATTCTTCATATAAATGGAACCCATTTTAGCAAATTGAACGAGGTGGGAGGGTCTGGCGTCTACATTTGCGCCACAGTCGATCAGCAGAGACACTCCCTGGGTTGTAGGGATCAGCGGGGCCAGGGGAGAACGCTCCACTCCTTTGATCCTTCCCACCACCATCTGTCCGCCGACCAGGATCGCCCCTGTGCTTCCGGCCGAGACAAAGGCATCTGCTGTTCCTTTTTTTACCAGATTCATGCCCACCACAATAGAAGAATCTTTCTTTTTACGAATAGCCGCAACCGGAGGTTCATCCATGCCAATAATCTCCTCTGCATGGACCAATTCCAACCGGCTCTCGTCATATGTATATTTCTCCAGTTCTTTTTTTATCTCCTCTGTCCTCCCCACCAGGATGACCTGCATTTCTTCATTCACCTTCAAGGCCTCTACAGCTCCCTGAACCGGCGCCTGGGGCGCATTATCTCCTCCCATGGCGTCTACTGCTACCTTAATTTTTTCGCTCATTTTGACCTCCTTACTGCAGAAGAACCCTTTCCTCCCACAAAACCATATTTTTTATCCTTTTTCCTCATTATCCTATTCTGCCACTAAATAAGCATACAAAGTATATTGTACCCGAAATCCCTCTATAGCGCAAGTTTATCCCGCAAAGAATCCGTTTCCTGCGGCTTTTTCCTGTCATGACACAGAAAAGGGCAAACCTGTCGGCTTGCCCTATCCACGATCCTCTTCCTCCCTTTTCTGCCGGATCGTTAATCCTTTTTATAGAAAAAGGAACGGAACGTAGAAAAATTATAGTCTGCGGGAGAGATAATCTGTTCTGTACTCCCCACAAACAAGATGCCATCCTTTTTCAAAGACTGGTTAAATTTCATATAAATATCTTTTTTTGCATCCTCGGTAAAATAGATCATAACATTCCGGCACACGATCAGATCGCAATTCTTAGGATAGGGATCCTTTAGAAGATTATGCTGCTGGAATTCCACACATTTTTTTACTTCCTCGGAGATCTGATAGCTGCGGTTCCCTACCTGGGTAAAGAATTTGTTCTGGTATTCCTTCGGCAGCCCTTTTAAGCTTTTTTCATCATAAAGCCCCATCTGCGCCTTCTCCAGGATCTGTTTATCCAGATCAGTGGCGATAATATGGATCTCGCGCATAGGAATAAATTTAGACAACAGCATGACCAGAGTATAAGGTTCGTCTCCTGTGGAACAGGCGGCGCTCCAGATGCGGATCCTCTTGCCAAACCGTTCAAACAGATACGGGAACATTTCATTCTCCAGAATCTTCCACTGATCCGGGTTCCGATAGAATTCCGATACATTAATCGTAAGATAGGCAACGAACTCCTCCATTAAAACTTTATCTTTCTGTAATGCGCTTGCAAATTCGCCGTAGCTTTTCATATTGTGCTTGGTGATCAGCGCATCGATCCGCCGCCTCATCTGGCGTTCCTTATAACAGCTAAGATCAATCTTCGTCATTTGATATATTTTTGTTTTAAATTCTTCATAATCGCCCATCATCACACCTCCCCATATTGCAAAAATCGCCAACCCGGACATAATGTACGGATTGGCGAAATACTCATTTTAAAGTTACTCAGCAGAATCCTGGGCATCAGATTCTGATGTCTCTGCCTCTGCCGTCTCCGGAGCCGCTTCCGGCTCTGCCTGCACAGCTGCTTCCTCAGCCTTAGGCGCTTCCTCTTCCTGAGGAACCTCTTCCTCCTGAGGAGCTTCTTCCTTCTCTGTTGTCTCTTCCTTTTGATCCTTATGGTTCAACAGCTTCATGCTCAAGCTGATCTTATGTTCCTCGTTATTAAAATCTACTACCTCAGCCTCAATCTCCTGACCGATCTTCAGAACATCGGAAGGCTTCATGACATGCTCTTTGGAAATCTGCGATACATGGAGCAGCGCATCCACACCCGGCTCCAGCTCAATAAACGCTCCAAAGTCTGCCATTCTTGCAACGGTTCCTTTGATTATGGTCCCGATACCATACTTCTCGCCTGCCTTCAGCCAAGGGTTCTGATCTTCAAACTTCAGGCTCAATGCAATCTTATCTTCTTTGATATCTTTGATCAATACCTTGACCTGGTCGCCAACCTTGAATAACTTTCTGGGGTTCTCTACCCTTCCCCAGGACATTTCAGAAATATGGAGCAGGCCGTCTGCGCCTCCCAGGTCAATGAAAGCGCCAAAGTCTGTCAGGTTCTTTACTACACCTTCCACCACATCGCCTACATGGATCCTTGCAAACAACTCTTCCTGGAGTTTCTTTCTCTCCTTCATCAGAAGCTGCTTTCTGTCGCCGATGATCCTTCTCTTCTTGGGATTAAACTCTGTGACAACAAACTCGATCTCCTGCCCGTTGTACTTGGAGAGATCCTTCTCATAGGAATCTGATACCAGGCTCGCCGGAATAAAGATCTTGGTCTCGTCAATGATCACACTCAAGCCGCCGGTCAGCACTGCGGAAACCGGAGCTTTCAGGACTTCCTTATTCTCAAATGCTTCCCGGATACGCTCGTTACTCTTCTCCATTGCAAGCCGCTTATAAGTAAGGACTACCTGTCCCTCACCATCATTCACCTTCATGACCTTGGCTTTCATGGTATCGCCTTCCTTTACCATCTCCCTCAGGTCAATCCCAGACTGATTGCTGTATTCATTACGGGTAATGATCCCGTCAGCCTTGTAACCGATGTTCAAAACAATCTCGTCTTCCTTAACGCTGATAACTGTCCCTTCTACAATGTCTCCATTGTGAATTGTTACTAGAGTCTCATCTAGCATCTGTTCAAATTCATTGTTCATCTCTGACATATGATTGAACCTCCTTAATAATATTATTTGGGGTTGAGGCCCCGGCAGTAATACCTACGCTACGAAAAGATTGAAATTGTTCCAAATCCAGGTCATCAAGTGTCTGTATAAAATACGTGTTCGCACATTCCTTCCTGCATATTTCATAGAGCTTCTGGGTGTTTGAACTATGTTTTCCACCTATCACTAACATCGCGTCGGATTGTCTCGCAATAGTACCTGCTTCTGTCTGACGCTCTTCGGTAGCGTTGCAAATTGTATTCATAACAAGTATATCATAACTCTTTTTTTCAAAAATATCAACTATATCTTTGAATTTCTTGTAATTAAATGTCGTCTGTGATACAATACAGACTTTTTTGCCGGGATCCATCCTGCAATTTACAGCGTCTTCCCGGCTCTCCACAACAATCGCCGCTCCTGCGCACCAGCCCCGGATCCCCTCTACCTCCGGGTGGTTTCGGTTCCCCACGATGACAATCTGGAATCCCTCCTGCTGTTTCTCCCGGACGATCCCATGGATTTTTGCTACAAAGGGACAGGTGGCATCCACAATTTTTACCGGATATTCCTCAAGCTGTTGTAATATCTCAGGAGAGATGCCATGAGACCGTATAATTACCGTTCCTCCCCCGGCCCCCTTCAGTTCCCGGGGAGAATTCAGTACCTGTACCCCTCGCTCCTCCAGGTCCGCCACTACCTGTTCATTATGAATGATCGGTCCCAAGGTAAATACCCGGCCGCCCTTCTCCGCCTCCTGATATACCATTTCTACCGCCCGCTTTACGCCAAAACAAAAGCCGGCGCTTTTGGCCACTGTAACCTTTCGTTTCTCCTGCCCTTTCATGCTGTCTTCTCCTGATAGATCCGCAAGATCTCTTCTACTACTTCATCAATGCCCATATAGGAAGTATCCACCAGCACAGCATCCTCTGCCTGGCGCAGGGGAGACACCTCCCGGTTCATATCCTGTTCATCCCGGGCAATAATGTCCTTCTCAATCTCTTCCAGGCTGCACGGGATCCCCCGCTGCTGCTGTTCCTGATACCTTCTTCTGGCTCTCTCCCCAGAACTGGCTGTGAGATAAATCTTGGCGTCAGCTCCGGGCAAAACACAGGTGCCAATATCCCGCCCATCCATAATCACATCCTTTTCCTCAGCCAGCTTCCTTTGCAGGCTGACCAGCTGCTCTCTGACGGCAGCATACCTGGACACATCAGAAGTCATTCTGCTTACCTCTTCCGTGCGGATATATGCATTGACGTTTTCTCCGTTCAACAGGATCTGCTGTTCGCCTCCCTGATATTCTATGGATATATGGATCTGCTTGCAGGCCCGGGCAATCTTTTCTTCCTCCCCGCTGCCAATCCCATTCCGGATCAGATATAACGCCATGGAACGATACATAGCTCCTGTATCTACATAGATAAATCCCAGTCTTTGAGCTACCTTTTTGGCAATAGTACTCTTTCCTGCCCCTGCAGGCCCGTCAATTGCTATACTTCTCATATTTTCCTCCTTTTATTCCCATTCTGCTGCCGAAGCGCCTGCCAGATACCCGGTAGACCAGGCAATCTGCAGATTATAGCCTCCGGTCAATGCGTCCAGGTCTAACACCTCTCCGGCAAAATACAGCCCGGGCAGCCGCCTTGATCCCATCGTAGCCGGATCAACATCCCTCACATCTACGCCGCCCCGGGTAATTACTGCCTCATTATATTCTCCCAGGCTGTCCACCGTCATGGAAAAGCCTTTTAAAAGTTCTGTCAGCCGCCGGCGTTCCTGACGGGTCACTTCGTTCACCCGTTTCTCCGGCGGTATCCCAGTCCGCTCTATGACCACCGGGATCATCTTCGCAGGAAGGAGTTTGCCCAGGCTATTCTTAAAATAGCTATTCCTGCAGCTGGCGAAATCCCGGAGAATCCTGTCATCCAGCTGCTGTTCCGACAGGGCGGGCTTCAGATCCAGCTCCACAGAAAGAGCTTCCTTCCGCCCTGCTCCATAGGCGCTGGCTGACAGCACCAGCGGCCCACTGATCCCTCTATGGGTAAACAGCATCTCTCCCTGCTCCCGATACCGTTCCTTCCCTCCTGCAAAAAGGCGGAGGGACACATTCCGCAGGGAAAGCCCCTGAAGTTCTTTGACAAAAGGCTCCCGGATCACAAAAGACACGAGGGAGGGATACCTGGGCTGCAGGCGGTGTCCCGTGTCGCTGGCAAAACGGTAACCGTCCCCGGTGGAACCAGTGCTGGGATAGGAAAGTCCTCCGGTAGCTACAATGACGGCTTCTGCCGCCAGGCTCTCCTGTCCCCTTTGCCGGGAACTGCACGCTACACCGCAGCAGCGTCCCTCCCGGGAGAGAATTTCCTGTACCCTTGTATCCAGCCGTATGGAGACGCCCGCCCTTCTCATGATCCTTTCCAGAGTGCGGATCACATCGGAAGAATGGTCTGATACCGGAAAGACCCGATTGCCCCTCTCCGTTTTCAGAGGCAGGCCCTCCCGCTCCAGCAGTTCCATCATACTCTGGCTGGGAAAAGTATAATAGGCGCTATAGAGAAATTTAGCATTCGTCATAGTGTGCGCCAGAAGATTCTCCACATCGCTGTCATTAGTGATATTACATCTTCCTTTCCCTGTGATATACAGCTTCTTCCCCAATTTTTCATTTTTCTCCAGAAGTGTCACAGACATTCCCCGTTCTGCTGCAGCGATAGCCGCCATCATGCCTGCGGCACCGCCGCCTACTACGATCACTTTACGCACTCTTCTCCAACCTTTCTGCCGCCAGGGTCAGGGCCTGTTGCGCAGCCTGACGGCGCACCTGCTGACGCCCTCCCTGGAAATGGCATTCCATTGCCTGGCATTCTCCCCTGTACCAGACGCCAATATACACTGTTCCGGCAGGCGTTCCGTCTTCAGCCGGCTCCGGTCCCGCATAGCCGGTTACCGATATTGCCATCTGCGCTCCGGAAATACGGGCTGCGCCCTCTGCCATTTCCCTGGCTGTCTCTACGCTTACCGCTGTATGCTTTTGCAAGGTCTCCTTCCTGACCCCAAGCACCCGCTCCTTCACCCGGTCGGAATAGGTAATATACCCCTCCTCATATACCTGAGAAGCGCCTGGTACGTCCACCAGGGCTGCGGCCACCATCCCGCCGGTACAAGATTCTGCCGTAGAGATCCCCAGCCCCTTTTCTAAAAGAAGCTGCACCAGCCTCTGCGCCGTCCTCTGCCGCTCCATAACCGTCCCTCCTGTATCTTACATATTCCCGTCAATAATAACACTCCGGTTCTTCCATATATAATCAATCAGGGAAATCACCGTCAGGGCTACCGCCCCATAGATCAATACCCACTCTGCGGTCTGTACTGCCTTTCCCGGAAGATCCAGGATCAACAGGATGGACATCAGCATCTGCACTACAGTCTTTATCTTTCCCCAGTAACTGGCCGCAATAACGATGCCGGCATCCGAAGCCACCAGACGGAAGCCGCTGATGATAAACTCCCGGCTGATAATAATGATCACGGCCCAGGCAGGCATAGGATTGTCCGGCATCGCCACAAAACAGATCAGAGCAGCACTGACCAGAAGCTTATCTGCCAGGGGATCCATAAATTTTCCAAAATTGGACACCAGATTATTCTTACGCGCCAGATAACCGTCCAGAAAATCTGTTAAACTGGCCACAATGAAGATCGCCACCCCGATATCGTTATAATATGGTATCTGGGGAGACAGCATAAAAAATACAAAAAACGGGATCAGTATCACCCGAAACATAGTTATTTTATTGGGTAAATTCATATCGCTCCTCATTTCTGCACAGCAATTCTAATTCTATATATGGGCCCTGGGCGCTGCACAGTCCAGGGCCGTAAGCCTCCTGCTATTCCTCTATGATCTCTCCGATCAGGTCATAGCCTCTGGCTCCAACGATGCGTACCTTCAAAAAGTCTCCTGACATCAGGTCCCATTCTGTGGGTACAAAGACATATCCATCCACCTCCGGCGCATCCATATAGGTCCGGGCAATGTATACTTCTTCCTCCGGCAGCCGCCCTTCTATCATAACCTCCAGTTCTCTGCCCTCTAAAGACCTGTTCTTCTCAAAGACCAGCTCCTGCTGCAGGGCCATCAGCTCGTCCCGCCTCTCTTCCCTGACTTCCTCCGGGATCTGTTCCTCCATCTGGGCAGCCGGCGTATCCTCTTCCTGGGAATAGGCAAAGACTCCCAGGCGCTCAAAGCCAATCTCTGCCACAAAATCCTTCAGCTGCTGGAAATCCTCCTGGGTCTCCCCCGGAAAGCCGGTAATCAATGTAGTCCGCAGGGTAATATCCGGTATCCGGTCGCGGAGATGCTGGATTTTCTCTTCCAATTCCCTCCTGGTGGTCCTCCGGCCCATACGCCGCAGGATCGGATCAGAGGCATGCTGTACCGGAATATCCAGATAATGGCATACCTTAGGCAAGGCGGCGATAGCCTGGATCAATTCCTCGTCAATCTCTTCCGGATAGCAATACAGGATCCGGATCCACCGCAGCCCTTCCAGCTGTGAGAGACGTTCCAAAAGCTGAGGCAGGCTTTTCTTGCCATAGAGATCAACGCCATACAGGGTAGTCTCCTGGGCTACCAGGATCAGCTCCCTCGCACCGTTCTCCACCAAATGCCCTGCCTGGGCCAGAAGATTGTCCATGTCCACACTGCGGTAGTTTCCCCTCACTTTAGGAATAATGCAGTATGTACAATGTTTATCGCAGCCTTCCGCAATCTTCAGATAGGCATAATATCCTCCCTCACTGCTGTCCCGGTCTGTCAGAGGCGCCGGAAGATAATTAATATCCTTCAGGCATTCCACGACACCCTTCTCCTGCAGCGCCTGCCGGATCACCTGCCCCAGGCCTTCATATCCCATAGTTCCCACGATCACATCCACTTCCGGAAGCTCTGTGTGAATCTCCCTGTGATATCTCTGCGCCAGACACCCTGCCGCCACCAGAAGCTGACAACAGCCAGCCTCCTTATACCGGGCCATTTCCAACAATGTATTAATGCTCTCTTCCTTGGCATCCCCAATGAAACAGCAGGTATTGACTACGATCACCTCAGCCTCTTCTTCCCTGCCGGTAATGGAGAAGCCTTCCTTGCGCAGGGAAGTGATCATCATTTCACTGTCCACCAGGTTCTTATCACAGCCAAGGGAAACAAAATATATTTTCAAGTAATTCTCCCTTCTTCTCTTCCCCTCTCTGTCAGAATCTGCCTATGCGTCCAATACGCTTTCTACACAATTGTTCATCAGCATGGCAATAGTCATCGGCCCAACCCCGCCGGGAACCGGAGTGATGGCGCTGGCTATAGGTTCCACAGAATCAAAATCCACGTCTCCGCAAAGCTTTCCATTCTCCTGACGGTGCATCCCCACATCAATGACCACGGCGCCTTCCTTTACATATTCCGCCGTAACATATTTTCTCTGCCCGATAGCAACAATCAGGATATCCGCTCTTCTGGCAACCTCCTTCAGATTCTCAGTGTGGGAATGGCAGATGGTGACCGTAGCATTCTCCCGCAATAACAGCATCCCCATAGGCTTGCCCACAATATTGCTTCTGCCGATCACTACGCATTCCTTCCCGTCAATAGAGATCCCGGAACGCTTCAAGAGCTGGATGATCCCTGCCGGCGTACAAGACACGAATCCCTTCTGGCCAATGCTCAGCAGGCCCACGCTCTCCGGATGAAACCCATCCACATCCTTCTTCGGAGAAATCGTACGTATTACTTTATCCTCGTCAATATGGCCTGGCAGGGGAAGCTGGCACAGGATCCCATTTACATCCTCTCTGGCATTCAGAGAGCGGACCAGCTCCAAAAGCTCCTCCTGGGTAGTCTCCTCCGGAAGCTCATAGGCCAGGGAACGAATCCCGATATATGCGCAGGCTTTCTTTTTATTCCCCACATAAACCGTAGAGGCGGGATCCTGCCCTACCTGGATCACCGCCAGGGTGATCTCTTTGCCCTGCTCCTTCAGCCGGGCCACCTGCTCTTTTAATTCCTCCTTGATCTCTGCGGAAATTTTCTTCCCGTCAATTAATGCTGCCATATGATTCCTCCTTTTAACCATTCTTTTTTATTCCTATACCTGGAATACACTTCCTCCTACAAACTCTCTTAACAGGGAATTCTTAGGGATATCCTCACTGCTGACCCCGATAAAATAATCCAGGAATTTCAGCAGACGTTTTGCCTCCACATATTCCGGCACATTCTTTGGAATCCCAAATAAAATAGATTCTGCATAGGGTTTCAGGACTGCCAGTTCATAAATCAGCGCCGAATTAAACATCACATCTGCCTGCTCCTGAAAGGGAAAAATATATTTGTCCTCCCCCCGGCGGACAGAATGCCACATCCCGATCGTATGGGCGGCCGAAGACCCCCGGGTCCTGGCATCCCGCACCATCCGCCGGATCAGCCTTCCGTCCGTAGTAGGGATCCGGTTGTGCTCATCCACATTCAGCTGGGTCAGGGCGCTAATATAAATTTTATATTTGTTTTCCTTCGGCAGGGAATAAGACATCTTCTCATTCAGTCCATGGATCCCCTCGATCACCAGGATGTCATCCTTTCCCAGCTGCTTATAATTTCCATTATATTCCCGCTGCCCTACCAGGAAATTAAAGGTTGGGATCTCTACCCTCCCGCCATCCAGAAGCCGGGTCATGTCTTTGTTGAACTGAAAGGTATCGATGGCCTCCAGGCATTCAAAATCATAATTCCCATCCTCATCCAGGGGCGTGTCTTTCCGGTCCAGGAAATAATTATCCAGGGCGATCGTATGGGGCTTTAACCCATAAGTCCGCAGCTGGATGGACAGGCGATGGGAAAAGGAGGTCTTACCGGAAGAAGACGGCCCGGCGATCATAACAAATTTTTTATTTCTGTCGCTGGCAATCTCTTCCGCAATCTGGGCAATCTTTTTCTCCTGCAGCGCTTCCTGTACCAGGATCAGATCTGAAATCCCTCCATGGGAAATCACATCGTTCAATGCGCCTACCGTATCC
>CANPZE010000034.1 GCA_947589315.1 uncultured Lachnospiraceae bacterium
CTATCTTACGGTTATTATAACAAAGGTTGTGAGGAATGTCTCATTTTAATTTGTGCTAATTATATGCTAACACTAGTGTCTCTTTATTTTAGTACCTGAAAGAATTGAGTTATCGTAAAACAGAACTAAAGCGATTCCAACTATAGCTCCAATTTTAGTACCTGAAAGAATTGAGTTATCGTAAAACAGAATAACAGTACACTGATGACACAGAATTAATTTTAGTACCTGAAAGAATTGAGTTATCGTAAAACCATTTCGGTATTGGCTCATATTCTTCATCTATTTTAGTACCTGAAAGAATTGAGTTATCGTAAAACAGATTCAGCTAGATTAAACAAATCTGTACTATTTTAGTACCTGAAAGAATTGAGTTATCGTAAAACTTTTACCATAGTTCTACGCCTCCAATCCAAATTTTAGTACCTGAAAGAATTGAGTTATCGTAAAACCGAGCAAGTGTATGGAATCTGTGTCTGAATATTTTAGTACCTGAAAGAATTGAGTTATCGTAAAACTAGCCCATGATCATGAATCAACGCTGGACTATTTTAGTACCTGAAAGAATTGAGTTATCGTAAAACTTCAGTATGGTATAAAAAGACCCGCTGATAGAAAGGGAGTTTTAGTTATTGGAGGGCATGTAAAGGATTGTTGGGATATTGCGCATGTTTTATATGAAGAGTTAGAGTTAGAATGTAATGATCATGATGTGGAACTTGTGAAGAAATATGTGGCTGCGGAATATGGTGAAGGGTTTGAACTTATCCAGTTACTGTCAAAGGGCATTGCCGTGCATCATTCCGGACTGTCTGATGAAGTGAGAGTACTAATAGAATGGCTGATGGAAAAAGGTAAGCTAAATATACTGGTAGCTACAACGACTATCGCTCAAGGAATAAATTTTCCTGTTTCTACAATTATAATGGCCTCAATTGCATATCCATATATGTCGGAAATGCCAGTACGTGATTTTTGGAATTTAGTGGGTAGAGCTGGTAGGGCAGGACAAAATGATGTGGGAATGATTGGAATAGCAATTGGGGCTAGGAATGATAATCAAAAGCAGGAGGAGTTGGCAAAATTAACTAGGTATGTGAAGAAGTCGACAGAAGAATTAGTTTCTCAATTACAAAAAATTGCAGAAAATACTATAGAGTTTGGGAAACAATTTTCTTTAACAGATCAGTTTTATAATCCAGAATGGTCGCAATTTTTACAGTATATTACACATATGTTTAATCAATGTAAGGATTTAGGCGAGTTTGAGGAAAAGACAGATTTGTTTTTGCGAAGGACATTTGGATATTCCAATATTGAGCCAGGAAAACAAAAAATATTTCTTTCCGCCGTTAAGGAATATGGTGAGGTGCTAAATAAGAATAAGGGATTGGCAAAATTATCTGATTCAACAGGCTTTTCAATGGAGACGTTAGGTCGTACTGCGTATAGAATCAAGGAATTGGGAATCCGGCAAGATAACTTAAAAGGGTCTTCCTTGTTTGGTAATGATAGCCAACTCAAAGACTTAATTGGAATAATGATGAATATTCCTGAAATAAGTAAAAATATGCAGGACATAGCAAAAGGAAATAGAAATTTATCAGGAGATATGATTGCACGTCTTACAATGGATTGGGTAAATGGAACGAAGCTAGAAACCTTAGCGAGTCAGTATTTTGGTGATGATAGAGATGCAATGACTGAATGCTGTCAAGCAATCTATGGTAAATTGGTTAATTCTGCAACATGGGGATTGTCTACAATTCAGAAGTTAGGCATTAAAGAAGGCAGTCTTAGTGAAGAAGAATTGCAAAAGGCAGCTAATTTGCCGGCTATGATTTATTATGGAGTTAATTCTGATGAAGCTATTTTGATGCGTATGAATAATGTGCCGAGAAGTGTGGCGGCAGAAATGGGAGTTGAGTACAAAAAAGGACTTTGATAATATTTACAAACAGTCTTCTTATGAAATCAGGCAATGGATTGAAGGATTATCATCTGATAAGTGGGATGCATTCGCTGAAAATAAAAGAGGAATGTCAGGTAGTGATTACAGAACAATTTGGAAAGTACTTAATAATGAAGGCTAAGAATTGGGAAGAGAGTTTTTATCATCTTAATTTATTTGGAAAAAGTTTAGTAAGAAGGAGATTATGGATAATCTAGAAAAGGGTCATGGATAATTAATACAATAACAGCCCTGGCTTTTTCAACGCCAGGGCTGCAGGGCTGCGTTACAGCAAGGGAAGGATCTGGGAAAGGACAGGCGCCATGTGCTGGCTGTCCAGCCCGAAATTCATTGCCCTGTACGACCATGCTGCGCGTCCGATGTGGTGTTTTTCAAATACCTCATGGATCGCTTGATACCATTCCACCGTGCTCTTTGCATCTGCGTTATCAATGACTCCGTATTCTCCACAGTACAGCGGGACATTCCGTTCCTCTGCTGCAGCGATCGCTTCGGCAAAGAGATCCTCAAAGTAGCCGCTGTCCAGTTCCCCCTCTCGGTTGCTTACCGTTAGCATGGTCCAGGAGTTGGGGAGGTACTTTTTTGTATATGCCTGATATTCTTCCATGGTGTGATGGAATTGCATGCGGAAATCCAAGGGCATTCCCTCTACCCAGCCGGCGCCCTGGTGGGTGAAGATCAGAGGATCATAGCAATGAAAATTATATACGATATTTTCGTCCATAGGCAGCGGCAGATCCTTCACAGCCATAACGCTGTTATTCCAATATCCCCCGATTAATATTTTTGTCGCAGGCGCAATTTTGCGGATCCTTTCCACACAGGCAGAGGCAATCTCATTCCACAGGCCTGCTACTTTTTCATCCGTCACTTCATTAAGCAGTTCAAAGGCAATGGCGTCTCCATAGGAGGAAAACCTTTTTGCAAATTCTTCCCAAAGTCTGTAGAAACGCTCCTGATATCCTTTTGATGTGAAGAAGCCCTCCTCAGCCTCTCCTGCGTCAAAAGAATAGCCTGCCGTCTTGTGCAGATCCAAGATCATGTTCAGGTTATATTTCCTGCACCATTCTATGCACCGCTCAATATAGGCAAAGCCTTCCTCCTTGTATGCGCCTTCTTCCGTCTCTACCAGGTTGTAATCCACCGGAAGGCGCAGATGATCCACACCCCAGCCGGCCAGCTGTCTGATGTCTTCCTCTTGGATGAAATGTTCAAGATGCTCTCTGGAATAGTCGCACTGTGAAAACCAGCCTCCCAGGTTTACTCCCTTTTCATAACCTTCCCATCTTCTCATAATATCCTCTCCTTTCTTGCATTTTATGGGTTCTATGCCAATATGTACGGATCCTGTTTATTTTTTTGTTTCCATTGCCATCATATAATGCTTTCTCGATGCAGACTATTATATTTCTTGGATTTCTGTTATAATTCTTGTATCTTTTATGATATAATGAACACAAAAATCCAGGGGAGGGTCTGCCATGTACATGAATAAGGAGCTGCAACAGCTTCTGCTGTCTCAGCAGGAAGAGGAATATTCCCATATTTCTATAGAAGATGAATTTTCTTTTTACCGTGAGATACAAAGGGGCAACCTGGAGGTCCTAAAAGGTTCCATGAGTATTGAAACCACAGACGGCATGGGGGTTCTTTCTCAGTCGCCCCTCCAGAATCAAAAATATCATTTAATCATTCTGATTGCTATGATTACCCGATTCTGCATAGAAGGCGGGTTGGAGCCGGAACAATCCTATACCATGAGCGACATGTATATCCGTAAGATTGACGTGTGCCTGGACAGCAAGGAACTTGGAGAGATTAAGAAGGCCGCCATTGCCGATTTTACTCTGGCAATGCACCAGATCCGCAATTCCTCCGGCCTCTCCTATCATGTGAAATGCGCCGCCGACTATGTTGGCAGCCACCTGAACCAGCCTTTGAAGGCTAAGGAGGTAGCTGACAAACTTCATCTTCATCCAGATTATCTTTCCCATCTTTTTTATAAGGAAATGGGTATTCGGCTTTCTGCGTACATTATCCGTAAAAAATGTGAGACAGCCAGTTATATGCTGCTGAACAGCACAGTTTCCTGTACGGAGATCAGCGCATTCCTTGGCTTTTCTTCTGCCAGCCATTTTGCCGGCTGCTTCAAAAAGGAATATGGGATGACGCCTTCTGCCTATCGGAGATCAGAAGGTTTTCTTTAGAAAGCAGGCCGCATTAAGAAAGCAGGCTGCACTAAAAGAGCGCCGCTTTGCCCCAAGGTTATGTTTCCTGGTCTGGGACTGGAAAGCAGCGCTCTAAATGTACTTGTTTATTTTTTATAAGAAAATTTCCGGATTACAGTTTTGCGATTTCCTGGAACTGTTCCTTCAGGCAGGTATAGAGATTTTTATAAATCTGATGGAATTTATCATATTCTCTGGTTGCCTCTGGTACGGGATGGCATTCCTTTTCCGGATCGGTATGGATCATTTTACGGCAGGCAGCTTCTACGCTGTCATAGAGGCCTGCCCCTACTCCAGCCAGGATGGCTACGCCAAGAGCAGGGCCTTCCGTAGCGGTTACGGTCTTAACATCACAGTCATACATGTCTGCCATCATCTGACGCTGCACAGCGTTTTTGGCGCCGCCGCCGCAGGCCATCATTTCCGTGACATGCACTCCCATTTCTTTCAAAATATCATTGCAGTCCGTGAGGGAATAGCTGATTCCTTCCATGACAGCGCGTACCATATCTGCTTTGGTGTGTACGCTGGACAGTCCAAAGAATACGCCTCTGCAGTTCGCATCCAGATGAGGGGTGCGCTCCCCATTCAGATAGGGGAGGTAGATCAGGCGGTTGGCGCCGATCGGGGTCTTCAGTACATCGGCATTAACCAATTCATAAAGGCCGCAGCCTTTTTCCTCCGCTTCTCTCTTGTATTCTGTTCCGATATTATCCATAAACCATGACAGGGAGTAGCCGGCAGCCTGGGTTACGCCCATAACGTGCCATGCGCCGGGTACGGCGCAGCAGAAAGTATGTACTCTCCCCTTGGGGTCGATAGAGATATTGCTGGAATGGGCGAATACCACGCCGCTGGTTCCGATAGTAGTGAAGGCCTTCCCATCCTCTACAACCCCTGTTCCCACAGCGGCTGCAGCATTGTCTCCGGCGCCGCCTACCACCACTGTATTGGCAGAAAGACCTGTCTTTTCTGCGATAGCAGGAAGGATCGTTCCCGTTACTTCAGGAGACTCGTAAACCTTAGCCAGAAGGCTCTTGTCAATATCCAGCTTCTCCAGCACTTCATCGGACCACTGCCGTTTCGGGATATCTAACAACTGCATTCCGGAGGCATCGGATACTTCTGTTGCAAACTCTCCTGTCAGGATATATCTTACATAATCCTTGGGAAGCAGAATATGTTTACATTTTGCGTAATTTTCCGGTTCATGGTTGCGCACCCACAGGATTTTGGAGGCAGTAAAACCAGTCAGCGCAGGGTTGGCGGTAATCTCGATCAGACGCTGGGCTCCCACCTTCTGGGTGATTTCCTCGCATTCCTTTTCTGTTCTCTGGTCGCACCAGATAATAGAGGGACGGATGACTTCACCGGCTTCATCCAGCATAACCAGACCATGCATCTGGCCGGAGATTCCCAGGCCTTTAATGTCTTCTGCATTGACTCCAGAGTCTTTGACTACTTTCGTGATTGTCTCCAGTGCGGCATCCCTCCAATCCTCAGGCTTTTGCTCTGCCCAGCCGTTCTGGGGGGTATACAGAGGATAATCCTTGCTGGCGGAGGCAATGACCTCGCCGTTTTCATCAAAGAGTACCGTTTTGGTAGAGGAGGTACCCAAGTCGATTCCAATCAGGTAATTCATGATTTCCTTTCCTTCCTTTCCTTTTCAGAGTTTAAAATAAAAGGCGACGGCGTTGCCACCATCGCCCTTTAGGATCATAACAGGATCAGCGGTCATACAAAAGGATTTTCTGTCTTGTAGAGCATGCCTTTTGGCTGATTAAAGCCGATCTCATCTACATCCACACCGATGTACTTAAATACTTCAAATAATTCCTTGCCAAAGTGGCCGAAAGCTACGGCCCCATGGTGAGGATAATTGCCTTCGATCAGGACATGGCGGTAGAACCGTCCCATTTCCGGGATAGCGAAGATACCGATGGCGCCAAAGGAGCGGGTTGCAACCGGCAGAACCTCGCCTTGGGCAATATAAGCCCGAAGCTTAGCGTCTGCTGTGCTTTGCAGACGGAAGAAGGTAATGTCGCCCGGCACGATGTCTCCTTCCAATGTTCCGTTCGTTACTTCGATAGGAAGGGAACGGGCCATGATCATCTGATACTTCATTTCGCAGAAGGAGAGCTTGCTGGAAGCGGTATTGCCGCAGTGGAAGCCCATGAAAGTATCCTTCTGGGTATAGTTATGTTTGCCTTTGATATCTTCTTCATAGATATCTGCAGGTACAGAGTTGTTAATATCCAGCAGGGTAACAGTGTCATTGCTGACAACAGCGCCGATGAACTCGCTCAGGCAGCCATAAATATCTACCTCGCAGGATACCGGGATCCCCATCTGGGTCAGGCGGCTGTTTACATAGCAGGGAACGAAGCCGAACTGTGTCTGGAAGGCAGGCCAGCATTTGCCAGCCAGTGCAACGTATTTGCGATAGCCCCTATGCTCCTCGATCCAATCCAGAAGCGTCAGCTCATACTGTGCCAGCTTCTCCAGGATCTCCGGCTTCTTATTGCCGGCGCCCAGCTCATTTTCCATGTCTTTTACTACGTCTGGGATCCGGGAATCTCCGGCATGCTTATTGAAGGCTTCAAACAGATCCAGCTCAGAATTCTCCTCAATCTCTACCCCCAGGTTGTAAAGCTGCTTAATAGGAGCGTTACATGCAAGGAAGTTGGTAGGACGGGGGCCGAAGCTGATGATCTTAAGATCGCTCAGCGCAGCAACAGCGCGGGCGATCGGAAGGAATTCGTGAATCATGTCGGCGCACTCTTCCGCCGTCCCTACCGGGTATTCCGGGATGTATGCTTTGGTGTTGCGCAGCTTTAGGTTATAGCTGGCATTCAGCATACCGCAGTAAGCATCGCCTCTGCCCTGGATCAGGCCGCCGTTTTTGGAGGTTTCCTCCGCAGCTGCCACAAACATTTTCGGGCCATCGAAATGCTTTGCCAGCAGAGTCTCCGAAATCTCAGGGCCAAAGTTGCCCAGATATACGCAGAGGGCATTACATCCGGCTTTCTTGATATCCTCCAGGGCCTGGACCATGTGGATCTCACTCTCTACGATGCAGACAGGACATTCATAGATGTCTGCGGCATCATATTTGGCATTGTAGGCTTTAACCAGATTCTCCCTTCTGGTGACTGATAATGACTCGGGGAAGCAGTCGCGGCTGACTGCAACAATACCGACCTTGATTTTTGGCATGTTTTCCATAATATAATACGTCCTTTCTTGTTAGTATTGGTATCCGGGAATGGCCGGATCCAAGAATAATGCTATATGCTATTCATTCTAGTACATTTTCGTACAATTTGCAATAAATATCAGGGAAAAGGTTTGGCATTTTTAGACTGATTTCCGATAAGAATATATAAAATGGAATTTTTTAGTGCATTTTCACCAAAAGTGTTGTAGAATATATAGAAGTACATAACTTATATGGAAGCAAATTAAAATTTCAGAAAGGATGGAGATGTAATGGCAGAAAACAGATTGATCGGAGATTACCCTGTTATTGGGATCCGGCCCACCATTGACGGAAGAAGAGGACCTCTGAAGGTGAGAGAGTCTCTGGAGGAGCAGACAATGAATATGGCCAAAAGCGCCGCAGAGCTGTTCCGGGCCAATTTAAGATATTCTAACGGAGAGCCAGTAAAGGTTATCATTGCTGATACTACCATCGGACGGGTGGCAGAGGCGGCGGCCTGCGCTGATAAATTCAAAAAGGAAGGCGTGGATATCACCCTGACTGTGACCCCCTGCTGGTGCTATGGTTCTGAGACCATGGATATGGATCCCATGACGATCAAAGGGGTGTGGGGTTTTAACGGAACAGAACGCCCTGGCGCCGTATATCTGGCAGCCGTACTGGCGGCGCATGCCCAGAAGGGGCTTCCGGCCTTTGGCATCTATGGAAAGGATGTACAAGAGGCGGATGCCACGGAGATTCCTGAAGATGTAAGGGAGAAGCTTTTGCGGTTTGGACGGGCAGCTGTGGCGGCAGCTACTATGCGGGGCAAGTCGTATCTGCAGATTGGTTCTGTGACTATGGGGATCGCCGGTTCCATTATTGACCCTGCATTTATGGAAGATTATCTGGGAATGCGTGTAGAATCTGTAGATGAGGTAGAGATTATCCGCCGGATGACAGAAGGCATTTATGATGAGAAAGAATTTGAGAAGGCGCTGTCCTGGACCAAGTCTCATTGCCAGGAGGGATGGGATAAGAATCCGGAGTTTGTGGCGCGGAATGATGAGCAGAAGCAGAGAGACTGGGAATTTGTTGTGAAAATGGCCTGTATCATAGAGGATCTGATGAACGGGAATCCTAATCTTCCAGAAGGCAGGGAAGAGGAAGCCGTAGGACATAATGCTATTGCCGCCGGATTTCAGGGCCAGCGTCAGTGGACAGACTTTTATCCCAATGGGGACTTTGCTGAGGCGATACTCAACTCCTCCTTTGACTGGAATGGAGCCAGAGAGCCTTATATCCTGGCGACAGAGAATGATACCCTTAACGGCATCGGGATGCTGTTCATGAAGCTGCTTACCGGCAGAGCCCAGATCTTTGCTGATGTGCGGACGTATTGGAGCCCGGAGGCAGTAAAGAAGGCTACCGGATATGAACTGGAAGGGATTGCAAAGGAAGCCGGCGGTTTCCTGCATCTGATCAATTCAGGGGCTGCCTGCCTGGATGCCTGCGGTGAAGTCAAGGATGAAGACGGCAACGGCGTCATGAAGGAATTCTGGAACATGACGGAGGAAGATCAGAAGAAGTGCCTGGAGGCAACTACATGGTGTGCGGCAGATAACGGTTATTTCCGGGGCGGCGGATTCTCCTCCCGCTATCTGACAAGGGCCACTATGCCTGCCACTATGATTCGGCTGAATCTGGTGAAGGGCCTGGGGCCGGTGCTTCAGATTTGCGAAGGATATACCATTGCGCTGCCAGACGAGGTGTCTGATATCATCTGGAAACGAACAGATTATACCTGGCCCTGTACCTGGTTCGCACCCCGCACGATGGAGAGTGGGCCCTTTAAGACTGCCTATGACGTAATGAATAACTGGGGGGCCAATCATGGAGCGATCAGTTATGGGCATATCGGCGCCGATTTGATCACATTGGCCTCTATCCTGCGCATACCGGTATGTATGCATAATGTACCGGAAGAAGACATCTTCCGCCCTGCTGCATGGAATGCTTTTGGCATGGATAAAGAGGGGCAGGATTACCGTGTATGTAAAACCTACGGCCCAATGTATAAATAATCCCTCAAATGTGTTATAATCTGTGGTAGGTACTCCCAATAGGTGATGAAGATCCTGTAAAACGGGGGATGCAGCAGATGGGGGGATATCAGCCTGACTGTGCATTGCATGGCCGGGCTGATAATAGTTATGCTGACCACCAGAATCCTATATCTGTTGGCAGGGTGAAAGGAATTTATGGGAAAGGATGATATGCAAACGTACACTTTCACCCATGATGTTTGCGGCGCAGAAGGGCAGATCGCCAGGCTGTGCTACGGTAGAGAATATGTTTGGGAATGAGATTGAGAGAATTGCGCAAAGAGGAAGCGCACAGGAGATCTACGCTGGCCTTTTGGATCTGGCAGGCCGGGCGATGGAACAGAAGGGAAGGATCCAGGGGAAGAAAAAGGTTTACTATATTTCTGCTGAGTTTTTGATCGGTAAGCTTCTATCGAATAATCTGATCAACCTGGGCCTTTATGATGAAGTGAATGAAGCGTTAAAGCGGAATGGAAGGACCATGGCTGAGATCGAGGAGGTGGAACTGGAGCCTTCTTTGGGGAATGGAGGCCTGGGACGCCTGGCGGCCTGTTTCCTGGATTCTATCGCTACCCTGGGATTGCCGGGAGACGGGATCGGCCTGAATTACCACTTAGGCCTGTTCCGCCAGGTCTTTGAAGATAATCTGCAGAAAGAGACGGCCAATCCCTGGATCACCCGGGATGGCTGGCTGAGGAAGACAGACAAAACCTATACGGTCATCTTTGGCGGCCTGACAGTGAATTCTGTGATGTATGAAATAGATGTTACCGGCTATGACAACCAGAGTAATACATTGAAATTGTTTGACCTGGAAAGCATTAATGAGGATATGGTAGATGAGGGGAGCATTTGTTTCGACAAGAGTGATATCCGCCGCAACCTGACTCTTTTTCTCTATCCGGATGACAGCGACACCCAGGGACAGCTTTTGCGGATTTATCAGCAATATTTTATGGTGAGCAATGCTGCCCAGTTGATCCTGGAAGAAGCTATAGCTAAGGGAAGCAATCTTTATGACCTGCCGGAATATGCAGTGGTCCAGATCAATGATACCCATCCTACTATGGTGATCCCGGAGCTGATCCGTCTGCTGGTGGCCAGAGGGATCCCTATGGATGATGCTATTTCTATCGTAACGAAGATGTGCGCTTATACGAATCATACGATCCTGGCAGAGGCTTTGGAAAAATGGCCGATGTGGTACCTGGAGAAGGTGGTTCCCCAGCTGATCCCGGTCATCAAGATGCTGGATGTGAAGGTGAAGGAGAGGTATGATGATCCCAGGCTGGCGATCATCGATCAGAATAATACGGTCCACATGGCGCATATTGACATTCATTACAGCAGCAGTGTAAACGGCGTAGCATACCTGCATACCGAGATCCTGAAGAATTCTGAGCTGAAGCCGTTTTATGATATCTATCCTCAGAAATTTAATAATAAGACGAATGGGATTACTTTCCGCCGCTGGCTGCTTCACTGTAATCATGGATTGGCAGATTTTCTCTCAGAGAAGCTTGGGGACGGATACAAGAAGGATGCCTCCAAGCTGGAGGGGCTGCTGGAGTTCCGGGAGGATAGGGAGACCCTGGATAAACTGTATGAGCTGAAACAGCAGAAAAAGCGGGAATTGGCGGAATATCTGAAGGAGAAGGAGAATGTCGCCATTGATGAACATTCTATCTTTGATGTGCAGGTAAAGCGTCTGCATGAATATAAGAGACAGCAGATGAATGCCCTTTATGTTATCTATAAATATCTGGATATCAAAGGAGGGAACCTGCCGAAGAGGCCTGTCACGATAATTTTTGGAGCGAAAGCGGCTCCGGCATACACTATCGCCAAGGATATTATTCATTTGATCCTGTGCCTGTCCGAGCTGATTAATAATGATCCGCAGGTCAGCCCTTATCTGAAGGTGGTCATGCTGGAAAACTATAATGTTTCCTATGCGGAGAAGGTGATCCCGGCAGCGGATATTTCTGAGCAGATTTCCCTGGCGTCCAAGGAAGCCAGTGGAACGGGGAATATGAAGTTTATGCTGAACGGCGCCCTGACTCTGGGAACGGAGGATGGCGCTAATGTGGAGATCCATCAGTTCGTAGGAGACGAAAATATTTATATCTTTGGTGAGTCCAGTGAGCAGGTGATCGCCCACTATCAGAAAGGGGATTATTCCTCAGAGAAGATCTACGACCAGGATCCGGAGATTGCCCGTCTGGTGGATTTTATTATCAGCAAGGAAATGTTTGCTGTGGGCAATAAGCTCTCTTTGATCCGTCTGTATATGGAGATTTTGACCAAGGACTGGTTCATGACACTTCTGGATCTAAAGGATTATATCCGGGTGAAGGAGCAGATGCTGGCAGATTATGAGGATCGGCAGGCATGGGAGAAGAAAATGCTGGTGAATATCGCCAAGGCCGGGTTCTTTTCCTCGGACCGGACGATCCAGCAATATAATCAGGATATCTGGAAACTGTAATCGGCGGCTGCCAATGGCAGTTGATCTAGGAAGGATGGTAGTCTATGAAAAGAGTTGGCTTTTTGACGAGCGGAGGAGATTGTCAGAGTCTGAACGCTACGATGCGCGGCGTGGCAAAGACTTTATACCAAGCGTATTCTGATATTGAGATCTATGGTATTTTGGAAGGGTATAAGGGACTGATCTACGGTAATTACCGGAAATTAAAGCCCAGGGATTTTTCTGGGATCCTCACGGAGGGAGGTACGATTATTGGGACTTCCCGGCAGCCTTTTAAACAGATGCGTACGCCGGATGAGAATGGCCTGGATAAGGTCAAGGCGATGTTGAGCAACTACAAGGAATGGAAATTGGATTGTCTGGTCATATTGGGCGGGAATGGGACCCACAAGACTGCTAATCTTCTTCGGGAGGAGGGCTGTAATGTAGTGACGCTGCCCAAGACGATCGATAACGATATCTGGGGAACGGATATTACGTTTGGCTTTCAGAGTGCGGTAGACATTGCTACCAATGCCATTGACTGTATTCACACTACGGCGGCATCCCATGGCCGTGTGTTTATCGTAGAAGTAATGGGGCATAAGGTAGGATGGCTTACCCTCCATGCAGGGATCGCCGGTGGGGCAGATATCATTTTGCTTCCGGAGATTCCCTATGACATCAAATCTGTTGTGAAGGCTTTAGACAAACGGACTGCTGAGGGGAAAAGGTTCTCTATCCTGGCAGTGGCGGAGGGAGCGATCTCCAAGGAGGATGCTGCCCTCAGCAAAAAAGAGCTGAAAGCGAAGAGAAAGGCCAACCCTTATCCCTCGATTTCCTATCAGGTAGGACAGGAGATCCAGGAGCGGACAGGGCAGGAGGTACGCATTACGGTTCCGGGACATACCCAGCGGGGCGGCGCGCCCTGTGCTTATGACAGAGTGATCTCCAGCCGTCTGGGTTCTGCAGCGGCCCGCCTGATCATTGAAGGGAAATATGGTTATATGGTAGGCTTTAAGGATGGGGAGATTGTTCCCGTGCCTCTGGAAGATGTGGCAGGAAAGCTGAAGATGGTAGACCCTGCTTCTTCTATTATAAGGGAAGCCAAGGGACTGGGCATCTGTTTTGGAGACTAGGGGGATCAGAAGATGTCTTATACGGCATTATACCGCAAGTTCCGGCCTTCCGAATTTGAAGAGGTGAAGGGGCAGGAGCATATCGTTACTACACTGAGAAACCAGATTAAGACAGAACGTATCGGACATGCCTATCTCTTTTGTGGGACAAGGGGAACCGGAAAGACTACGGTTGCCAAGATACTGGCCAAGGCGGTGAATTGTGAGCATCCTGTGGATGGGAGTCCCTGCAACGAATGTGCAATGTGCCAGAAAATTGCCAGCCAGACGTCATTAAATGTGATCGAGATTGATGCTGCTTCCAATAATGGTGTAGCCAACATTCGGGATATTATTGAAGAGGTACAGTATTCCCCTACGGAGGGGAAATATAAGGTATATATCATAGATGAGGTGCATATGCTTTCCTCAGGAGCTTTTAATGCTTTGCTGAAGACTTTGGAAGAGCCTCCCTCTTATGTGATTTTTATACTGGCTACTACAGAGGTCCATAAGCTGCCTGTTACGATACGTTCCCGCTGTCAGCGTTATGATTTCCGGCGGATCACGATAGATACTATTACCGCCCGGCTTCAGGAACTGATGGAACGGGAGCAGGAGCCGGCAGAAGAGAAGGCATTGCGTTACATCGCTAGGACAGCGGACGGCTCTATGCGGGATGCTTTAAGCCTGCTGGATCAGTGCATTGCTTTTTATATGGGACAGCCTCTGACCTATGACAAGGTGCTGGAGGTGCTGGGGGCAGTGGACACCAGCGTATACAGCAGTATGTTTGGATATATCGTTCATCATAATGCCATAGGCTGCATGGAGCTGGTAGATAAGATGATGTCCGATGGCAGGGACCTGAACCAATTTATTAACGAATATATCTGGTATCTGAGAAATCTGCTGTTGATCGGTTCTTCTTCCCAGGGAGAGGATATGGTCGATGTGTCAACAGAGCAGATGGAGCAGCTGCGCCAGGAAGCGGCCCAGGTTCAGGAGGACATGTTAATACGGCATATCCGTATTTTGTCCGAGCTGTCCAATCAGATCCGTTATGCCACGCAAAAGCGGGTGATGCTGGAGGTGGCGCTGATCAAGCTTTGCCGGCCTCAGATGGACCGGGAGCAGGATCTGACGACTATCCTGGACCGGCTGCAGGCAGTAGAGGAACAGCTGGAGAAAGGGATTGCCGCAGCGCCCGTTTCAGCTGCAACAGAGCCTGCGCCCAGTCAGAGCCCAAAGGAGGAAGCGCCTAAGATTCTTCCGAAGGCGGTTCCCCAGGATATCCAGCAGGTTATCGGGAAATGGAGCCAGATTATCAGCCAATGTGGGCCGGTGGGGCAGCAGGAGCTGTCAACAGTTAAGAAGACTGTGGACGATAATGGGACGCTGGTGCTGCAGTTTACTAATCCTGTGGACGAGGGGGTCTTCCAGCAGGAGGACGGACGGCGTCTGGAGGAATTAAAAGGGATTATTGAGAATACTATCGGGAAACAGGTCAGGATAATGACAAGGACAGTGGCGCCGGCAGTAGACGATCAATATGTAGATCTGGAAAGTATCGTTCACTATGACGATATTGAGATTAATTGACAGGAAAGAATGAGATAAGGGAGGAAAAACCATGGCAAAACGCGGAGGATTTCCGGGAGGGGCAATGCCTGGAAATATGAATAATCTGATGAAGCAGGCACAGCGCATGCAGCGTCAGATGGAAGAAAAAGCAAAGGAGATGGAAAGTAAGGAGTGGGAGGCTACCGCTGGCGGCGGAGCTGTAACGGTAAAGGTATCCGGCAAAAAAGAGATTTTATCTGTGAAACTGGCGGAAGAGGTAGTAGATCCGGATGATATTGAAATGTTGGAGGATCTTATTGTGGCGGCAACCAATGAAGCTCTCCGCAAAATGGAAGAGGAGAATTCTGAAATGATGTCACAGCTGACGGGAGGCTTAGGAGGCCTGGGCGGCGGACTATTCTAAGGAAGGGTTGGATAGCAGCATGGATGTATACAGCAGTCAGATCACTGCTTTGGTGGAGCAGCTGTCCCGGCTTCCTGGAATCGGGGCAAAGTCGGCGCAGCGTCTTGCCTTTCATATACTGAATATGCCGGAGGAGCAGGTGGAGGGGCTTTCTGCAGCTATGGTGAACGCCAAGAAAAAGGTGCATTACTGCAAGGAGTGCTGTACATATACAGATGGGGAATTGTGCCCGATCTGCGCCAGCAGCAAGAGGAACCATAAGGTGATCATGGTAGTGGAGAATCCCAGGGATCTGGCAGCATATGAAAAAACCGGGAAGTTTGATGGAGTATACCATGTACTTCACGGAGCTATATCGCCTATGCTGGGGATTGGACCTGGGGACATACGCCTGCGCGAGTTAATGGTCCGCCTGCAGCAGGATGTGGATGAAGTGATCGTGGCTACCAATAAAACCCTGGAGGGAGATGCCACAGCTACTTATATCAGTAAGCTGGTCAAACCTACGGGGATTAAAGTGAGCCGTATTGCCAGCGGCGTGCCGGTAGGCGGCGACCTGGAGTATATTGATGAGGTGACGTTGCTCAGGGCGCTGGAGGGCCGGATAGATATGTGATATCTGCTATAAGGCCTGCAATAGCCCGCTGGTGATAAAATCAGACATAGCCAGGACAGTGGATAGATGGGTGGTCTGCAGAGTGAGCAGATTATTGCTGGAAGAAGCGTTGACAATGCCGGTGATATGGATATCGCCGGTATCAGGGAGTTCCTGGCTGACGCCGGCGCCTGGCTTCAGGCAGCCCTCTCCCAATGTGACATAGCCGATATGTTCCGGCATGCCCAGAGAGGCGTCAATAGCAATAATATAAGGATCATTATAGTGATTGTGGATCTGGGTCAGCACCCGGGACAGATTGCCTGCGTGGACAGGATAAGTCAGGGTACCATATACGATCACTTTTTTTCTTTTTAACCCCTTTGCCAGGAAATGGCCGGTTAAAGGACCCAGACAATCTCCGGTGGCCCGGTCGGTACCGATGCATAGCAGGATGATCGGGCGCAGCGAGGGGGCGGGCAGCTCTTTGCGGAGAAGATGGGAAAATCTCCGAAGCTCCCAGGGCTTTTCTGGCTGGAAGTAGTGGGAAGAAGACTTTGTTACGGATGAAGGCAGCATAGGAGTTCCTTTCTGAAAAAATATTGCAGGGAGGAGGAAAGCCACCGAATCCCTACTACAAGAATGGTCTCCATTTTCTTAAAATTTAAACATGGCTTCCGGAAACGTCGAAATATAAAGAGGAATAAAGGGCTTACCGGTGTTCTTTCGACAGCATATAGCAAAACTATCGTGTTACAATCTCAGAATCAGAAAGAAATAGAAAGGTGCTGAGATCAGATGGAAGAGACAATGCATGGCACAAAAGATAAGATCAACAAGGAAAGCTATTATGAGTTTCAGGAATTTCCCAAGAATATACGTCAGATAGGTGTTCCAATGCCGGGGAAACGGATTTACATAGAGGATTATGTGGTGACCTATCTGAAACAATCTTTTGCAGAAATGCAGGATTCCAGGATTGTTGTTCTGCTGGGGACCAGAGGGAAGGAGGAGGCTGCCGGAGGGTTCTTCATTTATGGCGGGATTGCCCTTCCTATAGATAATACTCTGGAGCACAGTGATTTTTCCAAGGCTATGTGGGACAAGCTGCATCAGCAGATCCATGAATCCTTTTCGGGGGCGCAGATCCTTGGCTGGGCTTGCGGGATATCCCTTTGGAACAGTGAGATAGACCGGAAAGTCCGGAAAATCCACAAAGAACAGTTTAGCAGCGGAGACAGCATTCTTTTTCTTCAGGATATGTCAGAGAAGGAAGAAAAGCTTTTTCTGTGGGAATACGGAATCTTAAAGGAAATGCCCGGCTATTATATTTTCTTTGAAAAAAATGCACAGATGCAGGATTTTATGTTGATCGGGAATGAACCGGAGAGTATCGATGCCGACTATAAAGATGTGGTTACTACCAATGTGCGTCAGGTGATCAGCAATAAGGAAGAAGTAAAGAGAAGAAAACTTCAGCTGCTGGGATATGGGATCACTGGCGTTGCGGTGTTGGCCATTCTGCTGGGGATCAACATGCTGATGCAAAGCACAGCCAAGATCAATAGCATGGAGAAGACAGTGGACGCTCTTTCCCAATATGTCAGCGAACAGAAGGAGGACCAGGATGTAGGGGCTGCGCCCAGACAAACGGAGAGGGCAAAGGAGCAGCAGGAGGAAGAAAAAGGGAGTCAGGAGGCTTCTGGCGGCCGGCAGGACAGCCAGAATAGCCAGGACGGTCAGAATAACCAGGACAGCCAGAATAGCCAGGACGGCCAGGACAATAAAGAAGGCGGGAAGGAGGAAGGACGGCAGGATCTGCAGTCTTCCGCCAAGCCGGATGAGAAGGGAAAGGACAAACCTGTTCAGACAGGCATTCCGGCAACGGTGGGAATGAAGGGACAGAGTGGGATGCAGAGTTATATTGTGAAGCGGGGGGACACTTTAAGCCAGATTCTATGGAAACAATACCATACGATGGATTACGAAAATGAAGTGAAGGAATTGAACCAGATAAAGAACAGCGATAAGATATATGAAGGACAGCGTCTGTTGCTGCCTAACTACATAAAATAGACGGCGCCGATAATAAAACGGTTGTATATTCAGCAGAAGTTATGTAAAATAGAACCATTGGATCAGGAAAACGAAAAGTACAGGCAGAGAGAAGCAGGGGATAAGGAATGGATACTATTGATAATATAATAGAAGACAGGAAAGACCCAGAGAGACAGCCCCGCAGACACCGGAGGCTGTTTCTGTTGATATGCGCCGGCAGTTTGGCGGCGGCTGTAGGGATTTTTGTTCTGCTGATAAACGGCTATGTGAATAAAAGATATGATAATTACCGTGTTGTCTCTTCTTATGAAAGGGAGGATAGCAATACGGTGGAATATATCTCTAAAGATGGATATCTGATCAAATACAGTAAAGATGGGGTATCAGAGCTGGACAGCCAGGGAAAGACCATATGGACTGGAAGCTACGATATGGATAACCCAGAGATCTGTTATTGCGGGGACTATGTCCTGGTAGCAGATATCGGCGGGAAAGAGGCTTATATTTATAATGGGGAAGATGCAGGGACAGAATTGTCTGTGGATTATGAGATCCGCCAGGCTTGTGTCTCCCGGCAGGGAGTGGTGGCGCTCCTGCTGGAGGATACCGCTTCTGATATGATCAATTTATATGATCCTTACGATGTTTCTTCCAGCCTTCTGGCAGAGATCCCCACTAATGTGGAGGACGGTTATCCCATTGCCGTTGCCCTTTCTCCCGATGGGCTCAGTGTGGTGGCTTCTTATCTGAGCGTGACGAATGGGAAGGCGGAGAGCCGCGTAGCCTTTTATAATTTCTCGGAGATTGGGAAGAGCAGAGATTATCTGGTGGGCGCCCAGAATTATGAGGATGATCTGGTGACAGATATCCGTTTTTTAGAGGATTCCAAGGTGTGTTTGATGGGAGACGGGATCTTTTATATCTGGTCAAATATGAAGAAGCCAAAGCAGATTGTGGAAAAGCAGATAAAGGAGGAGATAAGGAGCGTATTCTATGATAAAAAGAATCTGGGAGTGATTACGGAGACGGGCAGGGAGGACCAGCCCTATCGGATGACGGTAATGGACACCGGATCGGGGAAGAAGAGGATGGAAATTACGTTTGATAATGCCTATGATTGTGTGGATCTGAAGAGAAAGGAGATCCTGCTGTATTCCCAACGCCAGATTAGCGTGTTTAAGCTGAATGGGGTAGAAAAGTTCAGCTATACAGTAGAAGGGAATGTGGACTATTTCTTCCCTGCCCAGAAGAGGAACCGCTACTATTTGCTGGATGAGACCCGCGTACAGCAGATCAAGCTGGCCGATCAATAGGGTAGCGTCTCCAGAGGAACCGTAACAATGCCTGTCGCTGGGAAAAAATGTCTTGACAAATGCACACCGCAACACTATACTGTTTGAGTGTGCATTTTTTGCGTTCTTTTTTGGTGCATTCCTTTAAGACGCAGGATGCAGGCTGGCCGTATTCGGCCGAACTATTACTTTATTATAATTACAGGAGGTGAAAATTAATGCCCACATTTAACCAGTTAGTAAGAATGGGAAGAAAGGTTTCTACCAAGAAGTCTAATTCTCCTGCGCTTCAGTACAGCTACAACTCTCTGAATAAGAAGACGATCAATGCAAGTTCTCCGCAGAAGAGAGGCGTATGTACTGCAGTTCGTACTGCTACACCGAAGAAGCCGAATTCTGCATTGAGAAAGACTGCCAGAGTCCGTCTCTCTAACGGTATCGAGGTAACAAGCTATATTCCGGGTGAAGGCCATAACCTGCAGGAGCATAGCGTTGTTTTGATCCGCGGCGGAAGAGTTAAGGATCTGCCTGGTACAAGATATCATATTGTACGCGGTACACTTGATACAGCAGGCGTTGCCAACAGGAAGCAGGGTCGTTCCAAGTATGGAGCAAAGAAGCCTAAGAAGTAATTCACTAATTTGGGGAAGTGCCGGATTAATTTTTATCGATTAACCTGGTGCGGACACAGAATTTCGTGAGTACCGATGAATTAATGCTAGCGATACGAAGATGCAGTGTCGGCTGTGTAGTATTGCTAAATAATGTTAAGGAGGGAAGTAACGTGCCACGTAAAGGTCATATACAGAAAAGAGATGTATTAGCAGATCCTGTCTATAATAATAAAGTGGTCACCAAGCTGATCAACAATATTATGTTAGACGGTAAGAAGGGTGTTGCCCAGAAAATCGTTTACAGTGCATTTGAGACGGTTGCTGAGAAGTCTGGCAAGGATGCCGTAGAGGTATTTGAAGAAGCCATGAATAATGTAATGCCTCAGCTGGAGGTAAAGGCAAGACGTATCGGCGGCGCTACCTATCAGGTGCCGATCGAGGTAAGGCCTGACAGAAGACAGGCGCTGGCTCTTCGCTGGTTGACACAGTACTCTCGCAAGAGAGGGGAAAAGACCATGAAGGAGAGGCTTGCGAATGAAATTCTGGATGCAGCAAATAATACAGGTGCATCTGTAAAGAAAAAAGAAGATATGCACAAAATGGCAGAGGCAAACAAGGCGTTCGCACATTACCGCTGGTAATTACCGCCCGCTGGCAGGCGCGAAAGGCTATTGCTGCTGTATCGCATTAAGACAGGCTTTATCTTTGGATAGGGCATTTGATTAAAATAGGAGGTAATTATCCTTGGCTGGAAGAGAATATCCACTTGAGAGAACAAGAAATATCGGTATTATGGCACATATCGATGCTGGTAAGACTACTCTGACAGAGCGTATCTTATATTATACCGGTGTAAATTATAAGATTGGTGATACTCATGAGGGAACTGCAACCATGGACTGGATGGAGCAGGAGCAGGAAAGAGGTATCACGATCACATCTGCAGCTACCACTTGTCACTGGACAATGGAAGATCATACAAAGCCCAAGGCAGGCGCATTAGAGCATCGTATCAATATCATCGATACGCCGGGGCACGTTGACTTTACTGTTGAAGTTGAGCGTTCCCTGCGTGTATTGGATGGCGCAGTCGGTGTGTTCTGTGCTAAGGGGGGCGTTGAGCCGCAGTCTGAGAATGTATGGCGTCAGGCTGATACCTATAATGTACCCAGAATGGCATTCATCAATAAGATGGATATCCTGGGCGCAAATTTCTATGGCGCAGTGGATCAGATCCGTGAGCGTCTTGGAAAGAATGCGATCGTTCTCCAGTTACCTATCGGTAAGGAGGATGAATTTAAGGGAATCATTGATCTGTTTGAAATGGAAGCATATATCTACAATGATGATAAGGGTGAAGACATTTCTATCACTGAGATTCCTGATGATATGAAGGAGCAGGCGGAGGAGTATCATACCGAATTGGTAGAGAAAATCTGCGACCTGGATGATGATCTGATGATGATCTATCTGGAAGGGGAAGAGCCTTCTGTGGAGGATATGAAGAAGGCGCTCCGCAAGGCTACCTGCGAGTGTAAGGCGGTTCCCGTATGCTGCGGTTCTGCATACAGGAATAAAGGCGTTCAGAAGCTTCTGGATGCTATTTTGGAATATATGCCGGCTCCTACTGATATTCCGGCAATCACTGGTGTAGATGAGGAAGGAAATCCTGTAGAGCGTCATTCTTCTGATGAAGAGCCTTTCTCTGCACTGGCATTTAAGATTATGGCAGATCCTTTCGTAGGTAAGCTGGCATTCATCCGTGTATATTCCGGAACTTTGAATTCTGGCTCCTATGTATTGAATGCAACTAAGGGGAAGAAGGAACGTGTAGGGCGTATCCTTCAGATGCATGCTAACAAAAGAGAAGAGTTATCTACCGTATATTCCGGAGATATCGCAGCAGCCGTTGGATTTAAGGTAACTACTACAGGCGATACCATCTGTGATGAGCAGCATCCTGTTATTTTGGAGTCGATGGAATTCCCTGAGCCGGTTATTGAGCTGGCGATCGAACCGAAGACCAAAGACGGACAGGGTAAGATGGGCGAGGCTTTGGCAAAGCTTGCTGAGGAAGATCCTACTTTCCGCGCCCACACAGACGAGGAAACCGGCCAGACGATTATTGCTGGTATGGGTGAACTGCATCTGGAGATCATTGTTGACCGTCTGCTGAGAGAATTTAAGGTGGAGGCAAATGTAGGCGCTCCTCAGGTTGCTTACAAGGAAACCTTTACCAAGGCTGTGGATATCGATAGCAAGTATGCAAAGCAGTCTGGTGGCCGTGGTCAGTATGGTCACTGTAAAGTTAAGTTTGAACCTATGGATCCTAACGGAGAAGAGACATTCAAGTTTGAATCTACTGTAGTCGGCGGCGCAATTCCGAAGGAGTATATCCCTGCTGTCGGCGAGGGTATTGAAGAGGCCGCTCAGGCCGGTATCCTTGGCGGATTCCCTGTATTGGGCGTGCATGCTACCGTATGGGATGGTTCCTACCATGAAGTGGATTCCAGTGAAATGGCATTCCACATTGCCGGTTCCATGGCATTTAAGGAGGCAATGAAGAAGGGCGATGCAGTTCTGCTGGAGCCGATCATGAAGGTAGAGGTAACAATGCCTGAGGAATATATGGGCGATGTTATCGGTGATATTAACTCCCGCCGTGGACGTATCGAAGGAATGGATGATATCGGCGGTGGTAAGATGGTCAGAGGGTTTGTGCCGCTGGCTGAAATGTTCGGCTACTCTACAGATCTTCGTTCCAGAACACAGGGACGTGGTAATTACTCCATGTTCTTTGAGAGATACGAACAGGTGCCAAAGTCCGTACAGGAAAAAGTACTTGCAGCGAAGAATAAATGATTATTCAAGGTATAGAAGCAAGTACTAAAGTTTTCCTGGGGAAAAAGTACTTGCAGCGAAGAATAAATAGTTATTCAAGGTATAGAAGCAAGTACTACAGTTTTCCTGGGGAAAAAGTACTTGCAGCGAAGAATAAGTAATTATTCAAAGTTATAGAAGCAAGTACTAAAGTTTTCCTGGGGAAAAAGTACTTGCAGCGAAAAATAAATGATTATTCAAGATATAGAAGCAAGTACTAAAGTTTTCCTGGGGAAAAAGTACTTGCAGCGAAGAATAAGTAACAAAATTGTTTGTTATGAGGAATAAGTAGTTGATTGATTAAGCAAAATGTAGTAAAAAAAGTGCCTGGCACTGCGAAAAAGCACTTGAAAAAAGGAAAGAAGTGCAATATAATATTGCCCATAAGCGTAATAGTTCGCATAAGCCACAGGTAACTAGACCTAGTAATTTTAAGGAGGATTATTAAAAATGGCTAAAGAAAAGTTTGAAAGAACCAAACCCCACTGTAATATTGGTACCATTGGTCATGTCGATCATGGTAAAACAACACTGACAGCTGCTATCACAAAGACTTTGTCTGAGAGAGTAGCAGGTAATGCTGCTGTAGATTTTGAGAATATTGATAAGGCTCCGGAGGAAAGAGAAAGAGGTATTACGATCTCTACTGCTCACGTTGAGTATGAGACAGAGAAGAGACATTATGCGCACGTTGACTGCCCGGGCCATGCCGATTATGTAAAGAACATGATCACTGGTGCTGCTCAGATGGATGGCGCTATCCTGGTAGTAGCCGCTACAGATGGTGTTATGGCTCAGACAAGAGAGCATATCCTGCTTTCTCGTCAGGTAAATGTTCCTTATATCGTAGTATTTATGAACAAGTGTGATATGGTTGACGATCCTGAGCTCCTTGAGCTGGTAGAAATGGAAATCAGAGAGCTGTTGAATGAGTATGAGTTCCCTGGGGATGACACTCCTGTAATTCAGGGCTCTGCTTTGAAGGCTCTGGAAGATCCCAGCGGTGAGTGGGGCGATAAGATCATGGAACTTATGGATGCTGTTGATGAGTGGATCCCGGATCCTCAGCGTGCTACAGATCAGCCGTTCCTGATGCCTGTAGAGGATGTATTTACCATTACAGGACGTGGTACTGTTGCAACTGGTAGAGTAGAGCGTGGTGTCCTGCATCTGAATGAGGAAGTTGAGATCGTAGGTGTGAAGGAAGAGACCACCAAGACTACAGTAACTGGTATCGAAATGTTCCGTAAGCTTCTGGATGAGGCACAGGCTGGTGATAACATCGGCGCTCTGCTTCGTGGTGTAAAGAGAGAGGATATTGAAAGAGGTCAGGTTCTGATCGCTCCTGGTACTGTAACCTGTCATAAGAAGTTTACTGCTCAGGTATACGTTCTGACCAAGGACGAGGGTGGCCGTCATACACCGTTCTTCAATAACTACAGACCTCAGTTCTATTTCAGAACAACAGACGTAACCGGTGTCTGCAATCTGCCGGAGGGTACTGAAATGTGCATGCCTGGTGATAACGTGGAAATGACCATTGAGTTGATTCATCCTATCGCTATGGAGCAGGGTCTGAACTTCGCTATCCGTGAGGGTGGTAGGACAGTAGGATCAGGTAAGGTTGCTAAGATTCTTGAGTAATTAATAAAAACGTAGTAAAGCCAAGGCTTCCGAGTGTATGCTCGGAAGCCTTTTTGCGTGGCAGAAAGCTTTATTTGGATTCTTTCACCTCGGTTTACAGGGTGCGTCATTGAAGCATCTTCTTTCTTATATGTTTTAAATCAGATCTGCAACTTGAAACAGTTTATAATCGATGGGTTGGACTTTTCAAAACTTTAAGTGTGTATAAAGAGTGTGAAATATGGACGAGAGTATCTTGGTCAGTTCAATTTGCCCATTATCATAATAGACGATAATGTTCTCAAAACTATTCAGATAAACCTCATTCTTGCGGAGTATATCAGCTATCGCTTTTGATACTTTTAATGTCATTGAAATAACATCGGGACATTCACTTTTCTTTACTTTTCCTTTATTGTGAGGGAGTCAGGTATTAGCCTGATGGTAATTAAGGTTCCGAGGGCGGATTATAAAATGCGTCCGATATATGTTGGTGAGAATCCGTACAAAGGGACATTTAAGAGAAACAATGAAGGGGATTATCATGCCACGGAACATGAAATCAAGGGAATGATCCGCGATCAGAATCCAGAAGGCAATGATGGAATGATTTTAGAATATTATACGATGGATGATATTGACGGAGAGACATTACGTAGATATCGACAGATTTTTGAAATTAGAAATGATGGACATGTTTGGAACTCGCTTGATAATCAATCCTTTCTGGAGCAACTTGGGGGATATCGCAAAGACAGAAGAGAAGGAAAGAAAGGACTGACGGTTGCAGGTCTGATGATGTTTGGCAATGGGCTTGCTATACGGAACGAGTTTGATAATATTTTTATGGACTATCGTAATGAAAGCGAAATTACATCGGATGTTCGATGGAATGACAGGATTACTTATGATGGCACATGGGAGAATAATTTATTCAATTTTTTTACCAAAGTTACTCCAAAATTAACCGAGGATTTAAAGAAGCCGTTCAAACTTGAGGGAATACAGCGGATTGATGAGACGCCGGTACACAAAGCAGTGCGGGAAGCATTTGTGAACCTTATTATACATGCTGACTATTTGATGGATGCAGGTGTTCTGATGATTCCGGCATTAGGTGGAAAATCAGCAGAATCAGCAGAAAAATCAGCAGAATCAGCAGAAAAAAAGGATGTTTTATTATCTAAAAGACAGCGACAGATACTTGAATGTATGGAATTGGAAGTACTATATAAGAGTGAAGAAATTGCTGAAAAAATAGGGTTAAAGGGAGCAAGAACAAGAGAGTTGTTGAATGAGCTGGTAGCGATGGGAAGATTAACTTGTACAGCGACTACTAAGAATAGAAGGTATATAAGGGTTGAGTGATACAAAGGAAAAAACAAATAAAAGAAAGCTGGTATAAAGTCTGAAACATGCTCCTCAGATACAAGGTGCATAGCAAGGCAAAAAGTGTTGAAAACACCCTTAAAATCACATAAAATATAACGATTTTTGATGAAAAAGTCCGTGAGGGGTGGTAGGACAGCAGAATCAGGTAAGGTTGCTAAGGCTATTTCCCCCGTTCGATTCCCAAGGGCATAAAAAGCTTTTTAATATAGCGGACTACCTGGTCCGGTCTGTCTGCTGGGATAATATAGTCATATTTGCCCGGAACGCTGCCGAATGTGACCGTCTGCGTACACTGGAGGGTAGCCTGGAGATACTTTATCATATTTTCCTTTTCTGCATTTTTGTTGTATATTTTCAGATAAGAAAAACCAGGATGGTCGGGAGAAGGATAGCACAGAATCTTTAGCTGCTCTGTGTATCCGGTTTCCTCCAGCTTTTCGTATAAGGCTTGGATCTGCTCCGTCCGTTCGATAGCCATCAGGTAAATACAGTTAGAACCTTCCGGCAGAGGAGCGCGCAGATAGTTCCGGTAGGGAGAACTGTGCAGGCGGTTATAGATTGCTTTCTCTGCAGCATTGTGCAGCTCCTGGTGATAGGTAACGAGAAGATCTTCCGTGATCACGTTGACAAAGCAATGAACATCAAAATAGCGAAAATATTTCAGCAATTCGTTGACTTTTGTATAAGAAATAACATAGGAGCGGAGATATTTTTTCTCTCTGATATCATATAAAACAGCGCCGTCCATAGCAATCACCGGAAGCCGCAGCTGGATTTCCTGCGTAAGGGCGATCAGGGCGGCGGGGGTATGGATTGTAGAAATGGTAAAATGCAAGCCGTCCTCCAGCATTTGATTTAACTCAATTTTACTATAAGAAGGCATTTTTTTCTGGGCAGTCAATAGCGTATCATCCAGCCCGGAGACAAAAAGAAGATCGCACCGCTTTTTGTGGGGAAGATGGAAGGAATTCACCAGGATGCCAATAAAAATGCCGATCATGGTGTCGCAGATCCGGTTCCAGACAAAGAGAAGCGGATGTTTATCAATATGGTTTACCACAATGCTGAGGAAAACTACACAGGAAAAATAGGATGCATCCTTCTGATGCAAAAGCAGGGTAGTCTTGATAATCGGAATGATCGTCAATGATATCAGAAGATAATTCAATAGTTCAGCGGCCAATGCATCAGGGGAGAACAGAAGGGGAAGGGCATAGTAATTAAACAGTACGATGGCCAGCCCGAAAAAGGCGCCGATCAAGGTGCCTATCGCCCGCTGCAGCCCTTTCTTCAGGCTGGTATCTACATAAGGCTGGATACACCACAGGACAGCGATCTGGGAATAAAAGACAATACCCCGGCGGTTGCGCAGGAGATAAACCATATAACATAACAGTACGGCGATGCAGGACTTGGCAATGCGCATGCCTACATGGGGGAATCGGTAAGTTCTTTTAGGGGTCTGGGCGTTCATAGATTACCATCCTTCCTGATGGTGGAATTTGAATCATTATAGATCCTGAAGATATTTTAGCGTTTCGGGACTAAAAAAGCAAGCAACGCTTCCAAATCCCTGGCGCCTTGCCGGATATCTCCTATTGATCGGTAGTCATTATTTGATTGCCCCTGCCTCTGATGAAATATTTTTTTTCGCTTGAATGCCAAAGTAAATTCCAGTGACAAACGAAATTCCAGATTGCCAGAGAAAATGCGGGGTCCAGCCAACTTT
>CANPZE010000035.1 GCA_947589315.1 uncultured Lachnospiraceae bacterium
GTTTGTTTTTTTATATTTTAACACAAGTTGGTATCCTCTTCTCTATTTTATTTTCCTACAAAAACTTTACGCTAGCATCACTTTTCCTCCGTTTTTTCCTCCGCTTTTCCATCTGCCCCATCCTTCTTTTCTTCCGCCTTTCCCTTCTCTGCCTGTTCCTCCGCCGCCTTTCCCTCGGAAAACCGTTTCCAGAATAAATTGGAAAGCGCAAAGCCCTGTTTCCGTTCCGGCCTTCTTTCCACTGTCTTTTCTTCCGGTTCTCTCCGGTTGGCTTCCTGGCGTACAATAGAAGTCAATGTGATCTTGGCCTCCTGTTCACGGCGCAGCCTGGCGTTCTCCAGTTCATCCTCCCCAAAGAAAAGATAGCGGACCCCTTTTTCTGTGGGCAGTATCCTCTTCAAATTAACGTAAGCCATTGTCTCCCCTTTTAATTCTTTCCGGTACAGGCGCAGTTCAATGTAATCCTTCAGAATCCGGTAGATCACAGCAAAGAGAGGCACTCCTACCAACATTCCGGCAATGCCCCAGATCCCGCCAAAAAGCAGGATAGAAAACAGAACCCAGAAGGCAGAGATTCCTGTGGATTCTCCCAGGATCGCCGGTCCGATCACATTGCCATCCAACTGCTGGATCACAATAATAAGGATCAAAAAATACAGGCTTTGGATCGGATTGACCAAAAGGATCAGCAGCGTCCCGGGAACAGCTCCGATATAAGGACCAAAGACCGGTATCACATTGGTTACTCCAACGATCACGCTGACCAGCATGGCGTATGGCAGCTGAAGGATATTCATCGCGCCAAAGCACAGAAAGCCAATAATCGTGGAATCTACGATCTTACCGGAAATAAATCCGCTGAACATGTCATTTGTGATCCTTGCATAATGCAGAATGATATCTGCCGGTTTCTTGCGGAACAGCCCATAAATCATCTTTTTAGCCTGGGCGGAATACGTCTCCTTCCCGGCCAGCAGATAAATAGCGACAATAATCCCGATAAACAGATTATACAGCACTCCCAGGAAGCTCATGACTCCATTGGCAAAATGCATGGTAAAGGAATTCACATTGGACAGGAGGTCTGTCCGCAGCCAGGGAAATAGTTCCTCGTTCATCCAGGCATCCAATGTCTTAGTCGCTTCCAGAGCATAATTTTGAAGTTTGTCCATCAGGTAAGGATTGTTCTGGATCCAGTTTACTACCTTCAGATAATAGTGATTCGCCTGCTGGGGCAGTGTATTGATCAATGTCATAATGCTATCGATCACCTGGGGGACGATCATCCATCCCAGCACGGCGATAATCAGGATACCAGAGACCAATGCGAAGAAAATCCCCAGTCCCCGGGTGAGTTTTTTGGCTTTTTTAGATGGTCTTTTCCCTTTCGGAGTGAGGGGGCGCAAAAGCTGCCTTTGATAAAATTTCATCATTGGATTAAGAAGATATGCAATCACTGCGCCATATATCACAGGGCGGACCAGCCCTAAGAGATATCTTACGAACGACACAATAGTATCTGCCTGTTTTAACAGATAATAGATCACAATTCCACAAATACTTACCAGCAGTAAGCCGAACCATTGGCCAAACAAGACTCTTACTGTCTTCCTTTCCCCGGCCCGGGTTTCCTTCCCATCGTCTTTCCAATGGTCAGATACCTCATAATACCTGTCTTCCATACAAATCCTCCCTGTCTCTTTTTTTAATCCTATTCATACAACAATCATATCTGATTTCCTGCAAAAATGCAATTCTGCCTGGATTTTAAAAAAATGATTTTAAAAAATTTTAAAAAAACTCTTTTCAAAAGCAGCCAAATGTGATATATTACTTGCAGTCAATAAAAGATAGTACAGAACAAGGGCGTTCTCATTGTTATGAGTGCGCCCTTTTTTCAGGGATAGACAATCCACCGGATAGGATGCGCACAGGCAGACCGGCCCGTTCTGTACGATGTATTTTAAGAAAGGATGGTTAAACATTATGGAACAGAATGTAATTGAACAAGTTTTTGGCACAGACGTGTTCAACGATGATGTTATGAAGGCAAAACTGCCGAAGGATGTATACAGATCCTGGAAGAAAACATTAGAGAATGGAGAAGACTTGGATTCCGATATTGCCAATGTTGTGGCTCATGCCATGAAGGAGTGGGCCCTGGAGCATGGAGCTACCCACTATACCCATTGGTTCCAGCCTATGACCGGCGTTACCGCAGAGAAGCATGACTCCTTCTTAAGTCCCGCCTCTGACAGCAAGCCTGTTCTGGAATTTAATGGAAAAGAGCTGATCAAAGGCGAGCCGGATGCTTCCTCCTTTCCCTCCGGGGGGCTGCGGGCTACCTTTGAGGCAAGAGGATATACCGCATGGGATTGTACCTCCCCTGCATTTCTGCGGGAGGATGCAGCCGGCGTAACGCTGTGCATCCCCACTGCCTTTTGTTCCTATACAGGCGAGGCATTGGATAAAAAGACGCCTCTGCTGCGTTCTATGGAGGCAGTAAGCCGCCAGGCTGTCCGTATTGTAAAGCTTTTTGGCCACAATGACGTCAAGAAGGTAGCCTGCTCTGTAGGTCCTGAACAGGAGTATTTCCTGATTGACAGGGATAAATACCTGCAGCGCGATGACCTGATCTTTACCGGGCGTACTCTTTTTGGGGCAATGCCTCCCAAAGGGCAGGAAATGGACGACCACTACTTCGGTGCGATCAAAGAGCGGATCGCCGCATTTATGAAGGATCTGAACACAGAGCTGTGGAAGCTGGGGATCCTGGCAAAGACACAGCATAACGAGGTGGCTCCCGCCCAGCACGAAATGGCTCCCATCTTCACTACTGCAAATATCGCTACAGACCATAACCAGCTGGTTATGGAGGTAATGAAGAAGGTAGCTAAGAGGCATAATCTGGAATGCCTTCTGCATGAAAAGCCCTTTGCCGGCGTAAACGGATCCGGCAAGCACAATAACTGGTCCATGGTAACAGATACCGGCATCAATTTGCTGGATCCAGGGAAAAAGCCTCATGAGAACATATTGTTCCTCCTCTTCCTGGCAGCCATCATTAAGGCGGTAGATGAAAATGCTGAGCTGCTCCGTCTGTCTGCAGCAAGCCCCGGAAATGACCACAGACTTGGCGCAAACGAGGCGCCTCCTGCCATTATCTCCATTTTCCTGGGAGAACAGCTGGAGGATATCGTAGAACATATTATTAAAGGGGATGTGTCTACTTCTATCCAGGGTGGAAAGCTGGATACCGGAGTCCATGTGCTTCCTGTACTGAAAAAGGATGCTACGGACAGAAACCGTACCTCTCCTTTCGCCTTCACTGGCAATAAATTTGAATTCCGTATGTTAGGCTCTTCCATGTCTATCTCCGGGGTAAACTTTACCCTTAATGCCATTGTTGCCGATACTCTGCAGGAATTTGCAGATGAATTGGAGCAGGCTTCTGATCTGGATTCCACCGTACGGGCATTGATCAAAAAGACTATTACCGACCATCAGAAGGTCATCTTCAACGGAGACGGTTACTCTGACAGCTGGATCGATGAAGCAGAAAGAAGAGGGCTTCCCAATATCAAATCCATGGTAGAGGCAATTCCCTATCTGGTATCAGACAAGACCGTTGCCATGTTTGAGCGTCAGAATGTATTGAGCCGCGCCGAGCTGGAGTCCAGGGCAGAGATCAATTATGAAAACTACTCCAAGACCATCAACATTGAGGCGAAGACAATGATCGAAATGGCAAGCAAGCAGTTTATTCCTGCTATCATTGACTATGCTACCAATCTGGCAGATTCTATCAATAAGATCGCCGGCGCATGCCCGGATGCCGATGTCACAGTACAGACCGATCTGCTCAAAAAGGTATCCGCTCTTCTGGCGGAAGCGCAAAATAAATTGACAGCTTTGAAGGCCAAAGTTGCTGAAGCTGCAGAAAAAGAGGAAGGCCAGGAACAGGCTCTGTTCTTCCGCCAGGTGGTATTCACTGCTATGAGTGAGCTGCGCGCTCCTATTGATGAACTGGAGCTTCTGGTCAGCAGGGAATACTGGCCGGTACCTTCTTATGGCGAGCTTTTGTTTGAGGTATAAATAGCGATCCACATATTCTATAATATTGTTAGATATTAGGAGAGGCTGCTTCGGCAGCCTCTCCTTCCGTTCTCAGGGAATGGGCCAGAGGCTCCTGCAGGCTGTCATCGTAAAAGAAATTGCTTTTGCCTGCCACTCATGATACAATAAGGGAATAACAGATAGATTACAAAGCTGCGGATAGAAACGCAAGGAGGTTATTATGGCAAAGGAAAAAATAGTTGTTGCATTGGGACATAGCGCTCTGGGAAAGACCTTCCCGGAACAGCAGGCAGCCGTTAAGAGCGCTGCCGCCGCAATTGGGGATCTGGTGGAATCGAATCCCGATCATCAGATTGCTATCACCCACAGCAATGGGCCTCAGGTGGGAATGATCCATGCCGCTATGACGGAATATTCTCTCCTGGAACCTACAAATACCGTGGCGCCAATGTCTCTGTGCAGCGCCATGAGCCAGGGATATATCGGTTATGATCTCCAGAATGCCATTCGCACAGAACTTCTGAACCGAGGGATATATAAGCCGGTCACCACTCTGATCACTCAGGTGCGGGTAGACCCTTTTGATTCTGCCTTCAGCCAGCCCTCTAAGGTCATCGGCCGTTATATGACGGAGGCGGAAGCCAAAGCAGAGGAGAAAAAAGGAAATCATGTAGTCGAAGAAGACGGGAAGGGATATCGCCGTATCATTGCTGCTCCCCGCCCTATGGAAATCTATGAATTAGACGCTGTGAAGGCGCTTATGGATGCGGATCAGATCGTCATTGCCTGCGGCGGCGGCGGAATCCCGGTATTACAGCAGGGAACCCGGTTAAAGGGAGCCAGCGCCGTAATTGAAAAGGATCTGACCAGCGCCCGCCTGGCAGAAGACCTGGACGCCGGCCTCCTGCTTCTGCTCACCGGCGTAGAAAAGGTTGCATTAAACTTTGGCACGCCGCAGGAAGTCTCTCTGGATACTCTGACCGTAGAGGAGGCCACCCGGTATATCAAGGAAGGACAGTTCACCTCCGGTGCGATGCTGCCTAAGGTGGAAGCCGCCGTTTCCTTTGCTTCTTCCTCTCCTGCCCGCAGATCGGTGATCACCAGCCTGCATACTGCCCTTAACGGTATGCTTGGCAAGACCGGGACCATCATCACCGCAGGTTAAGCTGCCAAAAGGATGCGTGCAAATCTTATCCCAAAATATAGGAATCCGTATGCAGCAGCAAGGAACTGATCCTTCTGCCGTTTTGATACGTGTCCAGATATGCTTTTGCCCTTGTACCGGATAAAGCCACCGACCTTGGCTGATAGCTTTTTCCCTTCAAAGCATTTTTATAAGACCAGACCTGTGCTGTCAGAGTATTCCCTTTCGTAAACATCTTAATGACGATCGGTACATCCATTGTATTCGTCACTTCCAGATCCTTGACTCCTTCAGAGATAGCGGCATCCAGCCCCAAAGGCACATAATGTACCGGCATGCTATGGGGATAGCGCTTGCTGGGAAGGATCCCCGCCCGAAGAAGCGCATTATACGCAGTTGTAGAAATCTGGCATATTCCGCCTCCCCTGGTCTGCACAGTCCGCCCATTCAGATAAGAACCCGCTTCCTGAAACTGCTGCCCGTCCGAGCCGTCATGCACAATCTCGTCAAAGGACGCCTTTTCCCCAGGCAGCAGGCAGATACCATTGATCCGGGATGCGCCCACCTGGATATTATGCCCGCGGGATGTCGAAGATATAAAAGTCGTACTAAAGGAACTGATCATTGTATTGACTTTTTTCAGGTCCTTTGGAAACCAAGCAGGTTTTACCTGCTCAGTTTCATAGGAAGCCTGATAATTTTCTTTGCTGTTCTCATTGAGATATGCCAGCAGGCTTTTCTTTAATTTTTTTGTCTTAAGGATTCTGCCGGGCGCTGTTCCGGTAATTTGCCCTCCCTTTTTCATATGTGAATTTTTGACCGGAATATAATACTTTGACGCAAGTTTTTTTATGATCTTATCCAGCTGTTTTTTATTTGCCTTTGGCTGGATGGATATCGTATACCCGGACGCCTGTTTTTCTCCGGAAAGAATCTTATATTGCTCCCATGGGTCCAGATCTTTATCCATCTGTACCAGGTATTCCGCCAGCTCCTGTTCCTGTCCCACGGAAAATGTCTTTCCGTCAGAGCCCAGATACTCATATTGTTCCCTGAGTTTTTTCATCGTATAGCTCTGCTCTTTCCCATTGACCGTCAGGACGACACTCCGGTTCTGATACTCCTTCCGTTCCTCTTTCAATTTACCGGCAATTTCCTCCACAGTCATCTCGGACAAATCGATGTCTCCCAGCTTTTTATTTGCATAGGACACAGCCTGATGCCTGTCTACCTCCTGCAGCTGCCGTTCACGAAGAGCAGCCTCCGTTTTAGCGTCCCATTGATCCTTCAAAAAGAATCCGCCAATCCCTGCTCCACAGAGCAAGATGGCAATGGCCGATCCCAGCAGCAGCTTATGATATTTGCCCTCCATTTTCTTTCCTGCCTCTTTTCTTTCTCTATCCTTGTCCTATTGCTGCTTCAATGAGCTACTCTTAGAAATCATGGCTATATCCACAATGGAAAGATGATTGATGTCTGAATTCTCCAGGCTGGTCAGTAGCGCATTGGCTGTATCCAGGGAGGTCAATACATTTACACCTGTTTCAATGGCAATCCTGCGGATCCGGAAACCATCCTTGACTTTGTCTCCATGGGTAGGAGTGTCAATCACCAGGTCAATCTGATGTTCCAGCAACAAGTCCAGAAGGGTAGGAGCTTCCTCGTTAATCCGGTTTACCGGGATAGCCAGCACGCCATGCTCGTTCAGCACCCGGGCTGTATTCCGTGTAGCAAAAATCTCATACCCCAGTTTTTTAAACCGTCTTGCCACCTCAACCGATTCCAGCTTATCTGAATCCTTGACGCTGATAATCATTTTCTTATGCTTGGGCAGGTTCACCCCTGCCCCAAGAAAGGCCTTATATAATGCTTCATTAAAGGATTTTGCAATGCCAAGGCACTCGCCGGTGGACTTCATTTCCGGTCCCAGCGTGATCTCTGCCCCTCGCAGTTTTTCAAAGGAGAATACCGGCATCTTGATCGCCAGATATCCTGCTTTGGGGGCCAGCCCCGGTTCATATCCCAGATTGCGGATCTTCGCCCCCAGGATCACCCGGGAAGCTAGGTCTACGATAGGGATTCCTGTCACCTTACTGATATAAGGAACCGTGCGGCTGGAACGGGGATTTACCTCGATCACATAGACCTCATCCTGATATACAATAAATTGTATGTTGATCAAGCCGATAACATGCAGGGATCTTGCCAGCTTTCTGGTATAATCCACCAATACATTCTGTATCTTTTCGGTAATAGACTGGGCCGGATAGACAGAGATACTGTCACCGGAATGGATCCCGGCGCGCTCCACATGTTCCATGATCCCGGGGATCAAAATGTCCTCCCCATCACATACGGCATCCACCTCTACCTCTTTGCCCATCAGATACTTATCGATCAGAATCGGATGGTCCTGATGGTATCGGTTGATCACCGACATAAACTGTATAATATCATCATCACTGATAGCAATCTGCATCCCCTGGCCGCCTAATACATAGGAGGGACGGATCAATACCGGATACTGCAATGAGTTGGCGGCCTCTAAAGCCTCCTCGGTAGTGAATACCGTCATCCCCTTAGGGCGGGGGATACAGCACTGCTCTAAGATCTCATCGAAACGCTCCCTGTCCTCAGCGGCGTCCACATCCTCGCCGCTGGTGCCCAAAATAGGCACTCCCATGCGGATCAGAGATTCTGTCAGTTTGATCGCTGTCTGCCCTCCAAACTGTACCACTGCGCCATCGGGTTGCTCCAGACGGACAATATTCTCCACATCCTCCGGCGTTAAAGGTTCAAAATACAGCTTATCTGCAATGTCAAAATCGGTACTGACTGTCTCCGGATTATTATTGACGATAATCGTTTCATACCCCTCCCGGGATAAGGCCCATACACTGTGTACAGAACAATAATCAAATTCAATTCCCTGTCCGATCCGGATCGGGCCGGAGCCTAATACCATAATCTTCTTGCGCCCGGAGGTCTTCTCCACCTCATTCACTCCGTCAAAGCAGCTATAGTAATAGGGCGTCTCAGAAGCAAATTCTGCGGCGCAGGTATCTACCATCTTAAAAGCGGCAGTAATCCCATATTCATAGCGCAGCTGCTTGACTTCCTCTTCCTTCCGCCCCGTCCACTCGGCGATCACCTTATCCGGGAATTCCAGACGTTTAGCCTCCTTCAGGAGCTGCTCGTCCAGATCCTTACTGCTCTTAAGCCGCTTTTCCATTTCCACCAGGATCGCCAGCTTGTCGATAAACCATGGATCAATCTGCGTAATATCATGGATCTGCCCATAACTCACGCCCCGGCGCAGAGCCTCGGCAATGACAAAGATCCTCCGGTCATCCACCACAGCCAGCTGCTCGATCACATCCTCCCGGGTAAAATCTTTATAATCCCCGGTATCCAGGGAATCTACATGCTGTTCCAGTGAACGGAGAGCCTTCATCAGCCCTCCTTCAAAATTCGTACAGATGCTCATTACTTCACCGGTAGCTTTCATCTGGGTGGTAAGCGTTCTCTTAGCCGTGATAAACTTATCAAAGGGCAGTCTGGGGATCTTGACTACCACATAATCCAGGGTAGGCTCAAAGCTGGCATAGGTCTTACCGGTAACAGCGTTCGGGATTTCATCCAGGGTGTAACCCAGGGCGATCTTGGCGGCCACCTTGGCGATGGGATAGCCGGTAGCCTTGGAAGCCAGCGCAGAAGAACGGCTCACACGGGGATTCACTTCAATCACACAGTATTCAAAAGAGGTGGGATGTAGGGCAAACTGTACATTACAGCCGCCGGTTACCCCCAGCTCGCTGATGATCTTTAATGCAGAGCTCCGAAGCATTTGGTACTCTTTGTCAGAGAGGGTCTGGGAGGGAGCTACCACGATACTGTCTCCGGTATGTACCCCCACCGGATCCAGGTTCTCCATATTACATACCGTAATACAGTTGCCATTGCTGTCCCGCATCACCTCATATTCAATCTCTTTCCAACCGGCAATACAGCGTTCCACCAATACCTGCCCCACACGGGAAAGACGCAGCCCGTTAGAAAGGATCGCCTCCAATTCTTTCTGATCGTGGGCAATCCCGCCGCCGGAGCCGCCTAAGGTATAGGCCGGCCGCAATACTACCGGATAGCCGATCTGATCGGCAAAGGCTACTCCATCCGGAATATTCTCCACCAGCTCAGATGGGGCGCAGGGTTCTCCGATTCTCTCCATCAGATCCTTGAACTCCAAACGTCCCTCTGCATTTCGGATGGTTTCTGCAGTGGTACCCAGCAGCTTCACTCCATGGCTGTCCAGGAAACCGGACTCAGCTAATTCCATCCCCAGATTCAGTCCTGCCTGTCCACCCATATTAGGCAAAAGGCTGTCCGGTTGCTCCAGCTCAATAATATGCTGCAACACTTCTACAGTCAAAGGTTCAATATATACTTTATCTGCAATCTCTTTATCGGTCATGATCGTTGCCGGATTGGAATTGACCAGGATGACCTCCATTCCCTCTTCTTTCAGGGAACGGCATGCCTGCGTACCGGCATAGTCAAATTCTGCCGCCTGACCGATCACGATCGGTCCGGAACCGATCACCAGTACCCGCTTGATTCCTTCTAATTTTGGCATTCTCTGTTACCTCCCATCATCGCAATAAATTCCTCAAATAAGATTTCCGAATCCTTGGGACCGGCATTGGCCTCCGGATGGAACTGTACAGTTTTCACCGGCTTTCCGATATATTCCAGCCCTTCTACTGTCCCATCGTTGACATTGACAAACCATGGCCTGGCTGCGCCGGCATCCAGGGAATCCCCATCTACCACATAGCCATGGTTCTGGGAGGAAATATACACCCGGCCGCTGTGCAGATCCTTTACCGGATGATTGGCCCCCCGGTGGCCGTATTTCATTTTATAAGTCTTGGCTCCATGGGCCAAAGCCATCAGCTGATGGCCCAGGCAGATCGCAAATACAGGAATGCCGGAATCTGCCAGCAGCCTGATCTGGTCGATGATGGAGACGCACTCGGAAGGGTCGCCAGGCCCGTTGGTTACCATGATCCCATCCGGCCGGGAAGCAATTACTTCCTCCGCCTGAAAATTGCTGGGATAGACGTCCACCTTACATCCCCGCTGCAAAAGACAGCGGATGATATTATTCTTGGTCCCCACATCGATGACTGCCACCTTATACTGCGCCGGCTTTTTCTCCGAGCCCAGGTCGCCAGGTTCAAAATGTTCTATGGAATCCCGGGATACCCGCTCTACCACTCCCGTCACCCGGTATTCCTTCAAACGGGGGAGGATTTCATCCAACCTGTAATCCTCCCGGGTAGTGATCATCCCATTCATTGTCCCCTTTTCCCGGAGGAGTTTGGTCAATGCCCTGGTATCAATCCCGCAAATACCCGCGATCTCATTTTTCTCCAGGAAATTCTCAAGAGAAGCTTCGGAACGGAAATTGCTTGGCATACGGGAGATTTCCCGCACAATAAAGCCATCGGGCCATCCTTTTGCCGATTCCATGTCCTGATAACAGACGCCATAATTCCCGATCAAGGGATAGGTCATTGTCACAGCCTGTCCGGCGTAGCTGGGATCTGTCAGCACTTCCAGATAACCTGTCATAGAAGTATTGAATACGATCTCACTGATGACCTCTTTTGCTGCCCCCACACTCTGTCCCTCAAATATGGTTCCATCTTCCAATATCAGAAATGCCTTCATTATATATTCCATTCCTTTCCATTCAGTTCTAATATCATTTCTGCTGTCTCCACCAGCTTAGTGCCATTATCCATGCTAAGCTTTTGCAGATAGCGGTGTGCCTCATTCTCTGTCATGTGATTGCGCTCCATCAACAATTCCTTTGCCTCTCCGACCGTCCGTTTCTCATCCTCAGTACGGGCCTTGGGCTTAGCCTTCTGCTTCTTCTTCCAACGGTAGTACTGCGTCATCATCATTTCCAATGTGTTCAGCAGATCCTGCACCTTAATGGGCATAGATAACGACACAATATCATCTGCATCACAATCAGCCAGTTTGGCCGGAGATGCCATCAGCAACATCTGAAATCCATTGGGGAGATATTCCTGGATCTCAGAGAAATGCATATCGGAGAATCGGTAACCGCAGATAACCACCCCGCCATCCAAACGGTTGACAGCATTGACGATCTGCGCTCCGGTATCACATACCACATTAACATCATAGCCGTTGCGAATCAGAAGCTTCCGTAAGTTCTTTGCATCCTCCAGTTTAGGAAAAGCTATTATTATATCTGCCATCCGGAAACCTCCTGTCTTTTCTGTGTGTCTTTACACAGTTCCCAGATAGCGTTCTGTCTCCCAGACAGATACCTGCTTGCAGTATTCATTCCATTCTGCTTCCTTGGAATTCACCATATGGGAGGAGATATGCCGTCCCAGGACCTCCTGCAGGAAAGGGTCTCCCTGAAAACGCCGGACTGCCTCATGGAGGGTGCGTGGCAATGCCTGGCTGTTCTCTAATTCCTTTTCTGACAGTTCATCCATGCACACCGGAGGCTCTAATTGCCGTTCAATCCCTTCCATGCCTGCAGCCAGACAGGCTGCGATCACTAAATAGGGATTGGCTGCTCCGTCCGGGCTGCGCAGTACAAGGCGGGCCCCGTCCCCTCCAATGGATGTCAAACGGATCAGAGGACTGGTATTCGTAGAAGACCAGCTGACGGTTACCGGCGCCAGATAACCGGGGATCAGCCTTTTGTAGGAATTGACCAGAGGATTATTCACCAGGGACATATTGGCAATATGCGCCAGAATACCCGCCATAAACTGGTATCCCTCCTGGCTGACGCCCAGGGTATCAGAATCGTCCGAGAAAATATTCTGCCCTTCTCTGGACAGAGAGAAGGTATAGTGCGCTCCCGAACCCTGGACATGCTTCCGGGGCTTAGGCATAAATGTAGCATGGAAGCCATGGCGGATCGCCACGGTCCGTACCACCAGACGGGTAGTCATAATATCATCGGCAATCGTCAGGGCATCCTTATGGCATAGCTCCAACACATGCTGCGCCGCTTCGTAAGAGTGATAGGAGGACTCTACTGCAATCCCCATATCTTCCAGATAAAGTACCATATCTCTTCTGGCATTTTCCCCGCAGTCAGCCGGCCCTACATCAAAATAGCCGCCCGTTTCACTGGAATGATTGGTCGGCTCTCCATTCTCGCCAAGGTCAAAAAGGAAAAATTCATTCTTCAACGCTACTTCCAGATCGTAGCCCATTTCCTTTGCCTTTGCGATCGTTCTTTTCAAAATATAACGGCTATCCCCATCAAACGGCATGCCGTCCGGCTTTACTACATCGCAGATAAAACGCGCCACCTTTCCATGCTGGGGACGCCAGGGAAAGATAACAAAGGTATCCAGGTCGGGAATCAGGAATAATTCCTCGTAACCAGTCCCCCGAAAGCCGTCCACCGCAGCACAGTCAAATTTACATTTCCCATCCAGGATCTTATCGATCTGCCCTACGGTTGTCGCCATATTTTTTAAATTGCCGGAAATATCGGTAAATTGAAGACGGATAAATTGGATATCTTCTTCTTCGATCATGTCTAAAATGTCATCTCTGGTATATTTAGCCACGCTGCAATCCTCCTATTCCTTGCAAATTCATATCTGATCCTCATATTTTTACGCATTTCTCCTATTATACCTATTATCCCCCGCTCTGTCAAACCAGGGACAAGGAGTCAGTGCGCATCTTACGCTCATAGATCATTCTATCATTAAAAGAAGTGCATGACAAGAAAAGTTGCGCCTCTGTTGCCTAGAATTTCTGCAAAAAACAGGGAGAGAATCCCTATTCTCTCCCTATAAACTGTTCCTGGTCAAACCAGATTGGTATATCCCATCAGATAATGGTCTACTTCTTTTGCCACATGGCGTCCTTCATTGATCCCCCATACCACCAGAGATTGTCCCCGATGCATGTCGCCTGCGGTAAATACTTTGTCCGCAGAGGTCTTATATCCGCCGGGAGCGGTCTCTACGTTGGTACGTCCATCCAGCTTTACGCCAAAGGCTTTGGCTACATATTCCTCTGCCCCAAGGAAACCGGCTGCGATCAGTACGATATCTGCCGGAAGTTCAAATTCACTGTCGGGGATTTCTGCCATGTTCAGCCGTCCTGTCCTGGTATCCTTCTTCGGCTCCAGCCTGACCAGCTTCACCTTCTTCAGCCTGCCGCTCTTGTCGGCAAGAAATTCCTTAACGGTAGCCTGGTAGATCCGGGGATCCTTTCCGAAGATGGCAATGGCCTCTTCCTGTCCATAATCCGTCTTGCAGACTCTGGGCCACTCCGGCCAGGGATTGTTCTGGGCTCTCTCATCCGGCAATTTGGGCATCATTTCAATCTGGGTCACAGACTTTGCCCCCTGGCGGATAGCCGTTCCCACACAATCATTGCCCGTATCTCCGCCGCCGATCACAATAACATCCTTCCCCTTGGCGTCTACCCAGCCCTCCTTGGTCCCATAAAGCACATGCTTGGTAGAACGTGTCAGGTAATCTACCGCAAAATAGATCCCTTCTGCCTCTCTGCCTGCCGCCTTGATATCTCTGGGGTTGGAAGCGCCGCAGGCAAGGACCACGCTGTCATATTCCTTCAACAGGTCCTTTGCTTTCACATCTTTTCCCACATCGGCGTTTACGATAAATTTCACGCCTTCCTCTTCCATCACCTTCTGCTTCCGGTCGATCACCCATTTCTCCAACTTCATATTGGGGATGCCGTACATCAGCAGCCCTCCAATATGGTCGTTTCTCTCATAGACTGTCACTTCATGGCCGCGGTGGTTCAGCTGGTCTGCCGCTGCAAGTCCGGCAGGGCCGGAGCCGATCACTGCCACCCGCTTTCCCGTGCGTTTCTTGGGCGGATGCGCTTCCATCAGCCCATTATCATAGCCATACTCGATAATGGCATTTTCATTCGCCTTGCAGGTCACTGGCGTATCGTTCAGGCCGCAGGTGCAGGCCGCCTCGCACAGGGCGGGGCATACCCGGGAAGTAAATTCCGGAAAGTTGTTGGTCTGGCGCAGCAGCTGAAGCGCTTTCTTATAATTCCCCATATATAACAGGTCGTTCCATTCCGGCACCAGATTGTGCAGCGGACAGCCGGAAGCCATCCCATTAATCATCATTCCTGACTGGCAGAAGGGAACGCCGCAATCCATACAGCGGGAAGCCTGTTCCCGGCGGTCCTTATCGCTCATCGGTGTATGAAATTCATTGAAGTTCTTAATTCTCTCCAGTGGTTCGGTTGCCTGGTTGTTCTTTCTCTCATATTCCATAAAGCCCGTTGGTTTTCCCATTTCTATCCCTCCTTATGCCATTATGACTTTGCTTTCTTATGTGCGTAGAACGCTTCGATCTGGGCCTGCTCATAATCCAGCCCGTGTTCCTCCATCTGGGCGATCAGCTGCAGCATTCTGCTGTAATCATAAGAAATAATCTTTTTAAATTTGGGCAGATACTCGCTGAAATGGTCCAATATGAGCTGCGCCTTCTGGGAACCGGTAGCTTCCAGATGTTCTTCCAGCATTTTTTTCAGTTCCAGCACATCATATTTATCAGTTACCTGTTCTGAGGATACCAGTTCCTTGTTCAGCTTCAGATACAGGTTGCTGTCCTCATCCAGCACGTAGGCCACACCGCCGCTCATGCCTGCGGCAAAGTTCTTACCTGTATTGCCCAGCACAACGACCCGGCCTCCTGTCATATATTCACAGCCATGGTCCCCCACGCCCTCTACTACTGCATAGGCGCCGGAATTGCGGACACAGAAGCGCTCTCCGGCAATTCCGTTGATGAAGGCCTTGCCGCTGGTAGCGCCATAAAGAGCCACATTTCCTACAATAATATTCTCCTCTGCCTTAAACTGGCTTCCCTCCGGGGGATAGACGATCAGTTTGCCGCCAGACAAACCTTTTCCCATATAGTCATTGGAGTCACCGGAGATCTTCAGGGTCAGCCCTTTGGGGATAAAGGCTCCAAAGCTTTGGCCGCCGCTTCCGTTACAGGTAATGGTGATGGTATCTTCTTCCAGAGTGTCGCCATACTGTTTCGTGATCTCAGAACCAAGGATCGTTCCCAGAGAACGGTCAATATTGGTGATATCCGCTTCCAGCTCTGCCTTGCCATTCTTGGCCATCTGTTTTTTCACTTCTGGCAGGAATACCTTTTCATCAATGGATTTCTCCAGCTGAAAATTAAATTTATCTTTCGGATTAAATTTATTGTTTCTGCGCATCTTGGCAAAGGTAGGATCCAGGATCGCAGACAGATCGATTTTATCTGCATATTCCGCAGACGCACCGCCAATCTCCCTTCTTTTCAACAGATCCGTACGCCCGATCAGATCGTCCACCTTTTTGATCCCCAGCTTAGCCATATATTCCCGCAATTCCTGGGCGATAAAGCGCATGAAATTCTCCACGTATTCCGGTTTTCCTCGGAAACGCTTCCGCAATTCCGGATTCTGCGTTGCCACGCCTACTGGGCAGGTATCCAGATTGCAGACACGCATCATGACGCAGCCCATAGTAACCAGAGGGGCGGTGGCAAATCCAAATTCCTCTGCTCCCAGCAGGGCTGCCACCAGCACATCCCGCCCGGTCATCAGCTTACCATCCGTCTCAATCCTCACGCGGGAACGAAGGCCGTTCATGATCAAGGTCTGATGGGTCTCTGCCAATCCCAGCTCCCAGGGAAGCCCGGCATTATAAATGGAGCTTCTGGGCGCAGCGCCTGTACCTCCATCGTATCCGGAGATCAGGATGACTGCCGCTCCGGCCTTTGCCACGCCGGCCGCCACAGTACCTACGCCGGCTTCTGACACCAGTTTCACAGAGATCCGCGCGTCCTTGTTACTGTTCTTCAGGTCATAGATCAATTGCGCCAAATCCTCAATGGAATAAATATCGTGGTGGGGAGGGGGTGAAATCAGGCTTACGCCAGGAGTAGAATGCCTTGTCTTTGCAATCCAGGGATATACCTTTCCTCCCGGAAGATGGCCGCCTTCGCCAGGCTTTGCCCCCTGCGCCATCTTGATCTGGATCTCCTTGGCGCTCACCAAATACCGGGAAGTAACCCCGAATCTTCCGGAGGCCACCTGCTTGATGGCAGAACAGCGGTCCTCCTCCTGCCCTGCCGTCATTAGGCGCTCCAGGCTTTCTCCACCCTCACCGCTGTTGGACTTGCCGTGAAGGTGATTCATGGCAATAGCCAGGGTTTCATGAGCCTCCTGGGAGATCGAGCCATAGGACATAGCGCCGGTCTTAAACCGCTGCACGATCTCATCCACACTCTCCACATCATCAATTGAGATCCCCTTCTTGGGATAATTAAAGTCCAGAAGGCTCCGCAGGCTGACCTGCTTCTCCTTCTCGTTAATGCAGCGGGAATACTCTTTAAAGAGCTGATAGCTGCCGGTCCAGGTGGCCTGCTGCAAAAGATGGATTGTCTCCGGATTATACAGATGCTCCTCCTGATGTCCTCTCTCCTTATGCTGGCCCCTGCTCTCCAGATTCAGGTCCGTATCCAGATCCAAAGGATCAAACGCGCGGCTGTGCTGCTCATCCACCTGCCTCTCAATATCCTCGAGGGTGATCCCGCCCACCCGGCTTACGGTATCGGTAAAGTAATTCTCAATAACTTCTTTCGAGATGCCGATCGCCTCAAAGATCTTGGCGCCCTGATAGGACTGGATCGTTGAGATCCCCATTTTAGAAGCGATCTTAACAATGCCGTGAAGTACGGCGTCATCATAATCATCAACTGCCGCATAATAATCCTTATCCAGCATGCCATTCTGGATCAGTTCCCGGATCGTCTCATGCGCCAGATAGGGGTTGATGGCGCAGGCGCCGTATCCCAGCAAGGTTGCGAAATGATGGACCTCGCGTGGTTCCGCTGACTCCAGGATCATAGCAACCCGGGTCCTCTTTTTGGTAGTTACCAAATGCTGCTGCATTGCAGACACAGCCAGCAGGGAGGGGATGGGCACATGGTTTTCATCTACCCCCCTGTCGCTGAGGATCAGAATATTGACTCCTTCCTTGTATGCCCTGTCAGCTTCCAGGCACAGATGATCCAGCGCCTTCTTCAGGGAAGTATTTTTATAATAGATAATAGGAATGACTTCACACCGAAATCCCTCTTTATCGTTGTTCTTAATCTTCAGCAGGTCGGTATCGGTCAGGATCGGATTCCGTATCTTGAGTACCTTGCAATTCTCCGCCTTTTCCTCCAGCAGGTTGCCATCCTCTCCGATATAAAAGCTGGTGGAGGTGACAATCTCTTCCCGGATAGCATCGATAGGCGGGTTGGTCACCTGGGCAAACATCTGCTTAAAATAATTGAACAGAGGCTGGGTTTTGCGGGACAGCATCGGCAGAGGGGAATCCGTTCCCATAGATGCAATGGGCTCTGAACCGTTTTTTGCCATAGGCAGGATCGAAGTTTTGTATTCCTCGAAAGTATAGCCGAAGGCCTTCTGCTGCCTTGCCCTCTCTTCGTCTGTAAATTCCGGCACTTTCTGGTTCGGGATGCGCAGTTCCTTTAAAGTTACCAAGTTGCTGTTCAGCCACTCTCCATAAGGCTGGCGGGAAGCATATTCCTCTTTCAGCACACTGTCATCAATCAGTTCTCCCTTGACGGTATCTACCAAAAGCATGCGGCCTGGCCTCAGACGGTCTTTTTTTACGATCTTCTCTGGCGGCAGTTCAAAAACGCCTACCTCCGAAGAGAGAATCAGCTGATCGTCCGTAGTGATGTAATAACGGGAGGGCCGCAGTCCGTTACGGTCCAATACGGCTCCCATCAGATCCCCATCGGAAAAAAGAATGGAGGCCGGGCCGTCCCAGGGTTCCATCATCGTGGCATAGTACTGATAGAAATCCCTCTTTTTCTGGCTGATGCTCTTATCATTCTCCCAGGGCTCCGGAATAGCGATCATGACTGCCAGGGGCAGCTCCATCCCGCTCATCATCAGGAACTCCAGAGTATTGTCCAGACGCGCTGAATCAGAGCCATTAGGATTGACTACAGGCAGTACCTTATGAAAATCACTGGACAGATACGGGGTCTCCATGGTCTCTTCCCGAGCCAGCATTTTATCGGCATTACCTACGATCGTATTAATCTCTCCGTTATGTACGATCAGCCGATTGGGATGGGCCCGCATCCAGCTGGGATTGGTGTTGGTACTAAAACGGGAATGGACAATAGCTATGGCAGATACGTAATCGGGATCCTGCAGATCTGCAAAGAAGGAACGCAGCTGCCCCACCAGGAACATCCCCTTGTACACGATAGTACGGCTGGAAAAGGATACCACATAAGTATCATCATTACTCTGCTCAAAGACACGTCTTGCCACATACAGCTTACGGTCAAAATCCAGCCCCCGGTCTACATTCTCCGGACGTTTTACAAAGGCCTGCATAATATAGGGCATACACTCCAAGGCTGTGTGCCCAAGGATATCAGGATGAATGGGAACCTCCCTCCAGCCAAGGAACTGCAGGCCCTCCTTCTCAATGATAACCTCCAGCATCCGCTTTGCCTGATTCCGCTTCAGTTCATCCTGGGGAAAGAAGAACATGCCAATACCATAGTCCCGCTCCTCTCCCAATTCGATCCCCAATTCCTTTACCTGCTTTTTAAAGAAAGGATGGGAAATCTGCAGCAGGATGCCTACGCCGTCCCCGGTCTTTCCCTCGGCATCCTTGCCGGCGCGGTGTTCCAGCTTTTCTACGATATCCAGAGCCCCCGTCACTGTATCATGGGTCTTGTTGCCCTTAATATTCACAATGGCACCGATACCGCAGTTATCATGCTCAAACCGTGGGTCGTATAGCCCATAGGACTGATGGTCCACACAATCTGAAGCCCTTTTTACTTTCTTCTGCATTGCTTCCTGATGATACATTCCTTTTTTCCTCCAATCCGCAGGAACTCTGCCTGCTGTTATTCTATGGCTTCTCCTCCAAGCAAAAAGGGTTCAGCAAATAAATTGCTGAACCCCTTTGTTCCTCAAATTAATAATAGTATACCATATTTTTTTTAAAAATCAATATTATTTTGTTTTTTTCTTGATTTTCTTAATTTTATTAATCAATTATACTTTTTACTTTATATTTTTTACTGTCGGTAAGAGAAGAAGAGCCATCCCGCTCCCTGCAAGATGGCTCTCTGGATAACCGCTTCTCTTAATTAGTACTTGCGCTTACGAGCTGCCTCCGACTTCTTCTTACGACGGACACTGGGCTTCTCATAATGCTCTCTTTTACGAATCTCCTGCTGAATACCTGCCTTTGCGCAGTTTCTTTTAAAACGACGCAAAGCGTTATCCAATGTCTCATTTTCTTTCACGATTACATTTGACATAGTCTCACACCTAACCTCCCTCCAGTTGTAAATTATGCTCCAATACACAACTGTATGGGTAATATTTACCAGCAAACGATCCCGTTTACTACGCACAAAATAGATTATACCATATTTTTAACATACGTCAACCACTTTTTGGAAAGAATCTTTTCCCTAACGGAAATAAGATACCCCTGACTCAAAAATCTGCATATCCTGGTTTCCATAAATATTGATCGCAACCCCATCGCCAATGCGCTCGCAATGGGCCATCTTGCCTAATACTCTGCCATCCGGGCTGGTGATTCCCTCAACCGCTTCATAGGAGCCGTTGGGATTATAATCCTCATTCATCGTAGGATTGCCTTCCAGATCCACATACCGGGTAGCCACCTGGCCATTTTCAAACAGCTGCTTCAATACGGCATCGCTGGCTACAAAACGTCCCTCCCCATGGGAAGCGGGAACCACATATACATCCCCGAGCCCTGCCTTCATCAGCCAGGGGGACTGGTTGGTTACTACCTTGGTGTATACCGATTTGGAGATATGGCGTCCAATGCTGTTGGTAGTAAGGGTGGGAGAATCCTCTGTCTGCGGCCGGATCTCTCCGTAAGGTACCAGCCCCAGCTTAATCAATGCCTGGAAGCCGTTACAGATCCCCAGAGCCAGGCCGTCCCTCTTCTGCAGTAATTCGTGTACCGCCTCCATGATCTTTGGATTCCGGAATACGGAAGCAATAAATTTTGCAGAGCCGTCCGGTTCATCGCCGGCGCTGAACCCGCCGGAAAACATCAAGATCTGAGAATCCCGGATTGCCTTTTCAAAGGCATTGACAGAATCTACGATCTGGGCCTCGGACAGATTCCGGAACACTAGCGTCTCTGCCTGTGCCCCTGCCTTTTCAAAGGCTGCGGCTGTATCATACTCACAATTGGTTCCCGGGAATACAGGAATAAATACCTTAGGTCTGGCCAATTTCCGATCTGCGGTATAAATCCTCTTCCCATCAAAGACCTTGTCTTCCAGTGTTTTCTCCTCTACGCCGGAGCGGGTAGGGAATACGCTTTCCAGACGGCTGGTCCACGCCTCCAGCGCTTCCTTCATCGTAATCGTGGTATTGCCCGCCACAAAAGTAGGCTGCTGGATGATCACTGCCAGCTTCTTATAAGGAGCCGTCAGCTTCTCCAGATCCTCCGGCGCTACTTCTGCCACGATAGAACCATAATCCTTGTTAAAAAGCTCCTCTACAGACAGTGTGTCATTCAGCTGCACACCCAGTCCGTTACCAAAAGCCATCTTACTCACTGCCTCACAGATACCGCCATAGCCTACTGCATAAGCAGAGACGATCTGCTTTCTGTGGATCATATCGGTAATCTTCCCATACAGATCCATCAAATGAGGATATACCGGAAGAGAATATTCATCCCGTTCTATCTCAAATTCCACCAGAATATTGCCCGCCTTCTTCAATTCCGGCGTCACAATGTCCTCCTGCTTCGCCACATCAACGGCAAAGGAACACAGGGTAGGAGGCACATCAATCTCATTGAAGCTGCCGGACATGCTGTCTTTGCCGCCAATAGACGGCAGTCCCAGCTTCATCTGGGCATCATAGGCGCCCAGCAGGGCCGCCATGGGTTCCCCCCATCGTCTGGGATCCTCCTGCAAACGCTTAAAGTATTCCTGGAAGGTGAAGCGGATCTTCCGATGGTCTCCACCAGCCGCTACAATTTTAGCAACAGAGCTGATCACTGCATAGACAGCGCCGTGATATGGGCTCCAGCTGGTCAGGAAGGGATCCATCCCATAACTCATCATAGTGACGGTATCGCATTTGCCATCCAGGACCGGCAATTTAGCGACCATAGTCTGGATCGGGGTCAGCTGATTCTTGCCTCCATAGGGCATACAGACCGTAGCGGCGCCAATGGAGCTGTCAAACATTTCCACCAGCCCTTTCTGAGAACAGACATTCAGATCCCGCATGGTATCCAGCCATTTTCTCTTAATATCGCGGACAGGCTCTTCTTTTTCAAAGTAATTGTCCTCCCGGGAAGGCATAGCTACTACTACATCGGTCTCCTGATGCGCCCCGTTCGTATCCAGGAAGGCGCGGGAAATATCTACGATCACTTTCCCCCTCCAGGTCAGGACCAGCCTGGGTTCCTTCTTTACCTCTGCGACTACCACAGCCTCCAGATTCTCTTCCTCGGCGAAGGCCAGCATTTTGCCAACATTTTCTTTGGCTACCACAACGGCCATGCGCTCCTGGGATTCGGAGATAGCCAGTTCTGTACCATCCAGTCCGGCATATTTCTTCGGTACCTTATCCAAATCGACCTCTAAGCCGTCTGCCAGCTCTCCGATGGCCACTGACACGCCGCCGGCGCCAAAGTCGTTACATTTCTTAATGATCGAGCTGACCTCTCCCCGGCGGAACAGACGCTGAATTTTACGTTCCGTGGGCGCATTTCCCTTCTGCACCTCCGCCCCGCACACATCGATGGACTGGGTGGTATGGGCCTTAGAGGAGCCTGTGGCGCCGCCGATCCCATCTCTGCCTGTACGGCCGCCCAGCAGGATGATCTGGTCGCCGGGATCACTGCTCTCCCGGATCACATTGCGCCGGGGGGCTGCTCCCATGACAGCGCCGATCTCCATACGTTTTGCGACATAATCAGGATGATAGACCTCACTGACTAAGCCTGTGGCAAGGCCAATCTGGTTTCCATAGGAGCTATAGCCCTTAGCCGCCCCTGTTACAATTTTTTTCTGGGGCAATTTGCCGGACAGGGTTGCTTTCATGGATACCGTAGGATCTGCCGCTCCTGTCACACGCATAGCCTGATAGACATATCCCCTTCCGGACAGGGGATCCCGGATAGCTCCCCCAAGACAGGTAGCGGCGCCGCCAAAGGGTTCGATCTCTGTGGGATGATTATGCGTCTCATTTTTAAAGAAGACCAGCCACTCTTCTGTCTTCCCGTCAATCTCCACCGGCACCACGATGGAGCAGGCGTTGATCTCATCAGACTCCTCCATATCTTCTAATTTCCCATCCTTTTTCAGTTTACGCATGGCCATCAGGGCAATGTCCATCAGAGAAATATATTTATCCTTGCGGCCCTGGAAGATTTCCCCGCGCACTGCTTTATAGTCTTCAAAGGCCTGCTGGATCGGCTCTTTATAGTATCCTTCCTCAAAGGAAATATTCTTCAATTCTGTCAGGAAGGTGGTGTGACGGCAGTGGTCAGACCAGTAAGTATCCAATACCCGGATTTCTGTCACAGAGGGATCCCTTTTCTCCTGGCCGGCAAAATATTTCTGGATATGGAGAAAATCCGCAAAGGTCATGGCAAGCCCGAGGGAATCATACAGTTTTCGGAGAGCCTCCTCTTCCATATCCTGGAAACCGGTAAAGACCGCCACATCGGCCGGTTCCTCGAACTGCTGCACCAGGGTATCCGGCTTCTGTTCATCGGTCTCCCGGGAATCTACCGGATTGATACAGTAATCCTTGATCCGGGCAGCTTCCTCTTCACTGATATCCCCTATAAAAACATAGGTAGTGGCAGAACGGATCACAGGCTCCTCTTTCTCATTTAACAGCTTTACGCACTGCTCTGCAGAGTCTGCCCTCTGGTCAAACTGCCCGGGAAGATATTCTACTGAGAACACCAGGGCACCTTCCCCGCAAGGGAAGCTCTCTTCATAGCGGTCGTCTACCGGAGGCTCGGAAAACACTGTTCCCAATGCCATCTGATAGGTCTCTTCACTAAGATTCTCCACATCGTACCGGATCAATACCCGTACATCCTGCAAAGCTGTGATGCCAAGATACCGCCGTATCTCCTCCTTCAGTTCCTTTGCCCGAACGGCGTAGGGCGCTTTTTTCTCTACATAAACTCTTCTTACCATTCCCATTCGCGACCTCCTTTTTGTATATTCCAATTCCTTATAAAAAAGCATACAAGCCATATGGGCAAAGGCCACACGGCTTGTAATTCCTGTTTGTTTCATGTGCGCTGCATTCCATCGGCAGTTTATTCCTCGGAAGAAGCTGCATTGTCAGAAGAATCAGCATTCATCTTCTCCAGATCTTCTGCTGTTACAATATCTGTAGTAACAGTACCGATGATCACATCATCCCAGACAGTAGTATTTTCTTTGATGGTATATCCTTTTTTCAGTTCCTCATACCATTTATCGTAAGCATCATTCTGAGCTGTCTCAACCGCATTATCGCAGGCATCGTCATAAGCCTCGCTGGAATTATTGTCCAACATTTTTACAAGAACGTATCTTCCCGCTTTTTTATCTTCATAGATTTTAGAAACGGTATTATTGTCCATGCTCTTAATTTCTTTCAGAATACTCTTCGTAGATACCATGCTCCAGCCATTTTTCTCTGTAAAGCTTGTCTCCTCATAAGTAATATCCTTTTCATCCTCATCTATCAGGTCTTCAAAGCCAGAGGAACTTTTTTCTTCAATAGCTTCCATTTTCTCCAGAAGCTTTTTCTTCTCTTTGTCTGAAAGGTCTGTTGTCTTTCCATCCTTGTCTGTCTTCGTGGTCAGCGCAGAATAATACTGGATATTATACTGACGGTAATCCTTTTTGGAAATATCAGCGACTGCAGCTTTCTCGTCCACTCCCTCATTCAGCGTCTTCTGCTGGTCTTCCTTATAGCTTTCCGCCAGTGTCCTCTTCTCAAAGCGGTCGACCAGCTTTCTCTTGGAAATGTTCAGTTTCATCCGCTGAACCCAGGAGAGCCCCTTCAATGCATCGGCCGCCTCTTTCTCCACTTCATCTTTTGCCTCATCAGACAGCTCATAACCGGCCTTAAGCGCTTCCTGATACAGAATCTCATATTCTGTCTCAGCGTTGGTAATCTCCAGCTTCAGTCCCTGGGCATTCGTCAGGGAAGAATCTACATGGCGGTCATCCCCCATATAGCTGTTGTCCCATACAGAATTATTCGTATAGCGCTGATACATTTCATCGTAAGGAAGATATGCGCTTTCCCTCTCATAGATCGGATACATCATATCATTCATACTGAGCTTTGTATTATTAATTGTCAGAACCACCTTCGGACGCAGCTGCTGTACTCCTACTCCGATACAGAGTACAAGGGCTATCACAATACAAATCCCACTTAATACGATCCTTTTTAAATCTCCCGGCCCTCCTGCCGCAGTAATCTTTGCCTGAGGGACAGAAGCCTTTTTATCCTTCCGTGTATCCTGCTGTCGGTTCATGATTTTTTTTGCTGAATTCATGTTTACTCCTCCACTTGTAGTTTATGTCCTGCATTCCATCCCGGATATCCCACATTCTGAACATTCCAAGTATAATGAGAACGCTATCTTCTATTCTAACGAAAATATAGTAGAAGTCAAGGAATATTCTGTGAAAATTTCGTTTCCTGAAGTCCCAGGCTCAAGAATTTCTTTGCATAGAAAAAGTCCCGTTCTCCGGGACCTTTCCTGTTCCTGTCTTATGTTATGCGGAAGAAGGGACTTGAACCCTCACTCGTGTACACGAACATGAACCTGAATCATGCCTGTCTGCCAATTCCAGCACTTCCGCAATCCGTTGCCTGAAAGCCTCGCTCTCAAGCACGATTAGTATATTACCATTCCAGACATAAAATGTCAAATGTTTTTTTCATATTTGCAGAATTTTTTTGTTTTTACTGGCCTACGGTCTTATCACAATTCTCTATATAATAAGGCGAAAGGTTTACGCGGATGAAGAATCCCTGGTCTGCATCGCATACAGGACAATTCTGGGGGGCGTTGGTAGCTTCTACAATAAATCCGCAATTAAGGCAGATCCATCCTGTCTGTACATCCGATACGTACAATTTGCCCTCCTCCAGCCATTTGGCCACCTGCTCAAATCTTCTGCCATGCACCTGTTCAATCTGGGCAATCATATAGAATTTCCCTGCGATATGGTCAAAGCCTTCTTCTCTGGCAATATTCCCAAACTCAGGATAAGCGCTGTCCCCTTCTTCAAATTCGTTATGCAGGGCGTATTTGAGCTGGGTCAGAAGATCCTGGGACGTATTGACAGGATATCCCGCCTGGATGTCTATATTGCCTCCCTCCAGCTCCTTCAGAAAATTATAAAATACCTGGGCATGGGCCTTCTCCTGGGCAGCGGTATAATCAAAAATCTTCTTCAGCGCATAATGGCCGCTTTTCTGCGCCAGCTCCGCTGCAAAGGTATAACGGTTTCTCGCCTGACTTTCCCCGGCAAAGGCGCGCATCAGATTTTCTTTTGTCCTGCTGTCTTTTAATTCCATAAAAAAATCCTCCTGTTCTTGGAAAGCTTAATAGTTGATATCCTATCCAAACTATTCCCAAAAGCAGAAAGACTTATACAAAAAATGCCAGCTCTGGCATCCCCAACGGAGAGTGAGGGATTCGAACCCTCGGTCAGCTCTCGCCGACACATCATTTCGAGTGATGCACCTTCGACCTCTCGGACAACTCTCCCTTTCTGCAGGTACTCAGCCCACAGAATCTTATTTATTTTACCATACTTTATACTCCCTGTCAAAACAAGAACACACAGAGAACAGGGGACCCCTAGAATGCCAAAGTAAATTCCAGTTCATATACCCATACCAGATTTAAGTCTGGCACTCACTCCTGTATAATGGA
>CANPZE010000036.1 GCA_947589315.1 uncultured Lachnospiraceae bacterium
GGGAATGCTTCGTGGCGTATTATGAACAGCTGCGGGATCGGAGGCAGGAGAACCAGATCCATATATTGAGGCTGTTTCCCGGATATCTGTTCATCTCCACGGACGACGTGGAGCGGCTGTTTCGATGCCTGAGGACGATCCCCGCCATGACGAAGATCATGGCGAGCGGTGCCTTCGTATTCACGCCGCTGTTCGCGGGCGAGGCGGAATTCCTGCTGAAGATCATGGACGCCGACCGCGTGGTGCGGCTGACCTATGCGGCGACAGACGGCAGGAACCATGTGTCCTATCTGTCAGGGCCGCTTGCGCAGTGCCGGGATCGGATCCAGAGATACCGGTTCCGCGACCGGTACGCGGAGGTGAAGCTGCAGATCGCAGGACAGGAGAAAACCGTGCGGATGGGGATCATCCTGAATGACGACATCCGCCGGGAGATGGCGTACGGCAAGGTGGAGGCGCGGATCACGGCGCCTGCGAAGTATACCGTGACCGGCGCTGGCCAGGACTGCGGCGCTGCAGGAGACCCGGGGGATCACAGACTCGCGTCCGGGTTCCATAAAGGGGACAATGTAGCGGTCATCGACGGGGCATTTGAGGGAAATGTGGCCGTGATCAGCCAGGTGAAGGGCCGGACGGTGGGAATCATTGTCCGCATGTTCGACCGGGAGATTCTGCTGGAGCTGCCGGCGGAAAGCGTCAGGAGGCTCGCATAGGCTGCAATCAACTGAATAAGAATGGAATCGGAAGGCTGGCTTGACCGGCCTTTTTTCTATATTGATAGAGACGGAAAACAGGGATGGAAGGAGGAGAACGTGGTGCGCTGGTATAAACTGAAGACCTGGAATGGCGGCGAGGAAGCGCTGGTGAAAGAGATCAGACGGACTGTGCCGCCGTATCTGTATGAAGAGGTATTCGTCATTTACAACGAGCGGAATCTGAGACGCCAGCAGCGCAATATCATCGAGCAGGAAGTCCTTTTCGATGGATGCGTTTTCCTCACCTGTATGGATACGGAGCCGTTGTTCCGCCGTCTGGAGAAGATCCCGGCCATTTCCCGGCTGATCGCCACCGGATATCTGTTCATGGTTCCCCTGATGGAGAAGGACGCGCAGTTTCTGGAAGCCATTTCCGGAAAGGATCATGTGGTGCGGGCTTCGTATGTGCTTCGGGAATCGGAGGACAGCTGCCTCTACCGGGTCTATGGCCCGCTTGCATACCTGACGGATCATATCGAGAAGATCCGTTTCTCCAGCCGCTGTGCCAAGACGCGCAGGATGCTGTGGGGAGAGGATACGGTGATCCCGCTGGGGATCCTGGCCAGGGAAGACGTGGGGCGGGAGGTGCTGTACCATGGGAAAGAGACGGTATCGCAGCCGCCGGCTTCCGATCATTATATGCTGCTGGAGATCGGGAAGGACGCAGAAGGGAAGAATACCTACCGCTGCCGCGAGAGCGTGACAATTCTGCCGAGAGGGGATGCGGCGCTGGTTGCGGCGGGACGTGGAGAGGCAGAGAATATAGATGTGGAAAGCGGGAAGGTGTCGGTGGCGATTTAGTCTGGAAGGTCGGCAGCGGTGCGAAAATAAACTAGCTGTGAAATGAGTAATAAAGGAACTTGAGGCTGAGAGCGATGCAACGACGAAAACTCTGCCAGAAGAGTCAGGAGTACTATCGACTACGAGACGTTATTTAAACAGGATTATGTACACAGGGAGCCATCACACAGAATGAAAAGAACGGTATTAGATGCTAAATCGGAAATACGGAAACACAAGGAGATAAAAAATGACAGATAAGGAATATAATCTGCCGTCAGAAAGGTTACAGTCGGGACAATATAATAAGAAGGAACAATATAAACGCATTGTGAAATTTCTGATCGGCGTTGTCATTCTGTCTCTGGAAATGATCGCCTACTGGTATGTATGGGTGAATTATTATAACCAACATATGGAAGTTCCTTACAATCGTACAGGCCACTGGCTCATGGTTGCAGTGTATGGGCTTTTATTAGTTGTTTTTAGTGTGATTTATGGCGGTTTGCGGGTCGGATATCAACAAACCAGGAACATGATCTATTCCCAGACATTGGCTGGTTTGTGCGCTAATTTTATGATTTACCTGCAGATTACATTGTTGACAAAACATTTTCTTAACGTGGGGCCACTTTTGGCAATGACAGCGGTGCAGTTTGTAATAATTTGTATTTGGAGTACGATTAGTTCAAGATTATATCGAATCCTTTACCCGCCCAGGCGGGTTCTTTTAATATATGGCGAGCATCCAGTAGCAAGCTTGATGGGAAAGATGAGCAGCCGCAATGACCGGTTTGTAGTAGGGGAGGCAATACATATCAGTACCGGAACAAATTGGGATATAGTAGATCAGGCAGCTGCAGTTAATCCTGAAAAGTTGGCCAGCATGAAAGAGATGCCGGGGACGATGTCTGCCAGGACAGCATATGTTGATACAGGCGAGATGTATGCAAGTAGCGTGCAGATGGAATTAGAAGAGATTAAGCAGAAGATCGACCAATATGAGGGCGTGGTCATTTGTGATATCCCTTCTCATATCCGAAATGTACTTCTAAAATATTGCTATGGGAAATCGGTGCGTACCTACACGACACCGAAAATATCAGACATTCTTTTGCGGAGTGCGGAAAAATTGCATCTGTTTGACACACCCTTGTTACTGTCACGGAATGTGGGACTGACCTTTGACCAGAGATTCATAAAACGGATGATGGATATTGTATTGTCTCTGGTGGCGTTGATTATTTTGTCGCCTGTGTTTATTATTACTGCTGTCGCAATCAAGATGTGTGACGGAGGTCCGGTATTCTTTCGGCAGGATCGGTGTACGAAGGATGGCAGAGTGTTTTCTATTTATAAGTTCCGGAGCATGATTGTGGATGCGGAGAAGGAAGGGCATTCAATCCCAGCAACGGACCTCGATCCGCGAATTACTCCTGTGGGGAGAGTTATACGATCCACGAGGATCGATGAGTTACCGCAGATATTGAATATCCTGAAGGGTGATATGAGCATTGTGGGACCGCGTCCTGAACGTGTAGAGCATGTGGAACTGTACACGAAGGAGATTCCGGAATTTCCGTACAGGATGAAAGTAAAAGGCGGGCTGACGGGTTATGCGCAGGTGTACGGGAAGTACAATACGACGGCCTATGACAAGCTGAAGCTGGATCTGATGTATATACAGAATTATTCGGTGATGTTGGATATCGAGATCATTTTGCAGACCATCAAGGTGCTATTCATGAAGGAGAGTACGGAGGGGTTTGCAGAAGAGGTGAGCGCATCCATTACGCAGGAGAGCGCGGCGAGAGAGTTGTAATGTTATGAGATTAGTGGGATGTATGGAGATAAACCAATATTAGGAAAATGAAAGACAAATGGATGTATTAATACAAAGTAAGTATGGAGGTGCGCTGAAAAATATATGGAAACAGTTACTGAAGAAGCGAAAAATAATACGGAAGATCCTAGTATTTCAATATTGATGTCTATTTATAAGAATGATAATCCTGAGTATCTCCGTCAGGCTATAGATAGTATGATTGTACAAACGTATCCGGCGGATGAATTTGTGATTGTAGAAGATGGCCCCCTTTCGTCAGAAGTATATGAAGTTTTGAATGTGTATCAACGTCAATACCCAAGCTTGTTTAAGTTTATTAAACTAGAAAACAATCAAGGTTTAGGCATTGCCTTGGGATTAGGCTTAAGAGAATGTAGAAATGCCTTGGTGGCCAGAATGGATTCTGATGATATTTCTTGCAGAAATCGCCTGGAACTGGAGGTTCAAGAATTCATAAAAGATCCATCGCTTGATGTGGTGGGAGGAATAATTGAAGAATTTGACGGGGAGCTAACGGAAGTAGTGTCAAAGAGGATTGTACCATTGACTCAAAAAGATATCTATAACAGGACAAAAACAAGGAGTCCATTTAACCATGTAACCGTGATGATGAAGAAGAATGCTGTTTTATCAGTGGGAAATTATCCAAAGGTTCGTTATGCACAGGATTATTATTTGTGGGTTGAAATGATAAATGCTGGATTGTCTATGAAAAACATTGATAGAACTTTAGTATACGTTCGAACTGGAAAGGATATGTTTAAGCGTAGAGGTGGTCAGCAATATTTCGAACTTGAAAAGGAATTACAAAATAAAATGCTAGAATATAGGATAATTAATCGTTTCGAATGGATTCGAAATTTGTTGATTAGAGGATTAATAAGAAAGATGGGAAGTCAGGGACGACAATATATCTATATACATTTTCTAAGAAACTAGAAAATGGTTTTATTTATTATTTCAAAAAGTTAAATAATATCTGATTTCAATACGGAGGAGTAAGAATATGAGCCTTTATGAGAATTTGATTAAAGGTCAAGAGAGAATATCTCTTATAGGGCTTGGTTATGTAGGTATGCCAATCGCAGTTGCTTTTTCTAAAAAAGTGTCGGTGATTGGTTTTGATATTAATGAGACTAAAATTCAGTTTTATAAAAAAGGATTTGATCCGACCCACGAAGTGGGTGATGAGGCAATATCTGCCTGTACTGTTTATTTTACTTCTGATGAGAAAGAACTTCGCAATGCAAAATTCCATATCGTGGCAGTACCGACGCCAGTGAATGATGATCATACACCGGATCTGAGTCCGGTGGAAGGAGCCAGTCATGTGCTGGGACGCAATCTGACAAAAGGAAGCATTGTCGTGTATGAATCTACAGTATATCCTGGCGTGACGGAAGAAATCTGTATGCCGATTTTGGAAGCAGAATCTGGATTAAAGTGTGGCGTGGATTTTAAAATTGGTTACTCTCCTGAGCGAATTAACCCCGGTGATAAAGTACATCGTCTGGAGACGATCAAAAAGATTGTGTCAGGAATGGATGAGGAAACTCTGGATATAGTGGCAAAGGTTTATGAACTTGTTGTCAAAGCAGGTGTTTACAGAGCAGAAAGTATAAAAGTCGCAGAGGCTGCAAAGGTGATTGAGAATAGTCAGAGGGATATTAATATTGCTTTTATGAATGAATTATCCATCATCTTTAATAAAATGAAAATTGATACAAAATCGGTCCTGGAGGCAGCAGGAACTAAATGGAATTTTTTGAAGTTTACGCCTGGCCTTGTCGGAGGACACTGTATCGGTGTGGATCCGTATTATCTGACATATAAATCGGAGCAATTGGGATATCACAGTCAGATCATTCTGTCAGGACGCAGAATCAATGATGATATGGGTAAATACATAGCGGAGAATGTAGTCAAGAAACTGATTCAAGCAAATATATCGGTCAATGGAGCTCAGGCTACAATTTTAGGATTTACGTTCAAGGAAAACTGTCCGGATACAAGGAACACTAAGGTGATCGATATTATTCGGGAATTGAAGGAGTATGGAGTCGATGCGAATATTGTGGATCCTGTGGCGGATAAGGACGAAGGACGACATTTGTATGGCATAGAATTCAATGATTTGGATGAAATCAGGAATGCAGATGTGGTGATAGCGGCTGTTGCGCATGAGCAGTTCGTAGGACTTTCTGTAGATGATATTTCGAGCCTGTATAGATCAGGGCAGAAGAAGATTCTCATTGATGTAAAAGGAATGTATAGCAAGGCAGAGTATGAGAATGCAGAATACATTTATTGGCGATTGTAAAAGATGATGAGAAGATGGGAAGGTGAGGCAGAATATGGGATACGCGGATTTAGAGTTTGAAAAAGAAGCAGTATTTCTAGTAACAGGAGGAGCTGGTTTCATCGGTTCCAACTTGTGTGAGGCAATTCTAAACATGGGATACCAGGTCCGTTGCCTAGACAACCTTTCTACCGGGAAGCAGGAGAACGTGGACTTGTTCCTAAACAATCCACTTTATACATTTATTAAAGGAGATATCACGGATCTGAATACTTGTATGTCGGCTTGCGATGGTGTTGATTATGTGTTGAACCAGGCGGCGTGGGGAAGTGTGCCGAGAAGCATTGATATGCCGCTTTATTATGAACAAGTGAACATCCGTGGGACACTTAATATGATGGAAGCAGCCAGACAGAAGAAAGTAAAAAAGTTTGTTTATGCTTCCAGCTCTTCGGTTTACGGAGATTATCCTGTGCTTCCTAAAGTGGAAGGGAAGGAAGGAAATCTTCTCTCCCCATATGCATTGACGAAAAAAGTGGATGAGGAATACGGAAAGCTGTATACGAAACTTTATGGACTGGATACATATGGGTTGAGATATTTTAATGTTTTTGGCCGTAGGCAGGATCCGAATGGGACGTATGCTGCAGTGATTCCCAAATTTATTAAACAACTGATGAATGATGAACAGCCCGTGATTAATGGGGATGGAAAACAGAGTCGGGATTTCACTTACATAGAGAATGTGATTGAGGCGAACTTAAAGGCGTGCAAGGCGTCTCATGAGGCGGCAGGACAGACGTACAATATTGCCTATGGAGGAAGAGAATATCTGATCGACATATATTATACTTTGGAGAAGACTTTGGGAAAAGAAATTGAACCGAAATTTGGACCAGAGCGGGCTGGCGATATTAAGGATAGCAATGCAGATATTTCAAAGGCAAAATATTATCTGGGTTACAATCCAGAATGGACTTTTGAAAGGGGAATAAAAGAAGCGATTGCTTGGTATCAAAAACATTTATAAGATGATTAAAGTGTTTAAGGCAATTTAGGATGTATAGGAGTGTAGAAAAGGAATGAGTTTTGAACAGAGGATCAATCAGAAGCTGAATCAACACCCTGTTATTAAAAAGAAAATAAAAAGAATATATCAACGTAGTATATATATGTTATCTCCCAAATTGAAATCTGAGGGAGATATTTTTCGGCTGTCGCCAGCGGATCAGTATGAGTACTTTTTTGGGTACTATGATAAATGCCCCTGGGACTCTAGTGGAAGATATGTACTGTGCTTGAAGGCGAAGGATACATGGAGCAGTGTTGCACCGAAAGATCCGACGGATATTATACTGATTGATATGAAAAAAGAAAATTCAGTGCATGTGATTGCCAAAACTTATTCCTGGAATGTCCAGCAAGGTTGTATGGCACAATGGTTGGGACCAAAGTTTGATCGCGAGATCATATATAATGATTATCGGGATGGAAAGTACTGCGCAGTTATATTAGATGTGCTCAGCGGTAATGAACGGCTATTAGCTATGCCAGTTTATAGTGTTTCACAAGATGGAAAAACAGCTTTGAGTTTAGATTTCTCCCGGCTTCACAGATTAAGGCCGGGGTATGGTTATTCAAATATTCCCGACAGGACTATGCAGGAATCTATTCCTGATGGACCATGTATATGGAGTATTGATATAAGAACAAATCGTATAAAGCCGCTGCTTTTTTATAAAGATCTTACCGTTTTTGACCCACGTTCTGAGATGAAGGATGCGGTACATAAAGTGAACCATATTATGTTCAGTCCGGATGGCAACCGTTTTATGTTTTTACATAGATGGATTCTTGGAAGCAGAAAATACAGTCGTCTTATCACATGCAATACAGATGGAACAGATTTATTCAATTTAAGTGATAATGATATGGTATCGCACTGCTTCTGGAAGAATAATAATGAGATTCTGGCATTTGAGAATAAAAGAGGTTATGGAGCTGGATATTATCTCATGCAGGATAGGAGTAACAATTTTAAGCGGCTTTGGCCTGAATTGACTGGCGATGGTCATCCGAGTTATTCTCCTGATGGCAGACTGGTTGTGACAGATACTTATCCGAATCGAGCCAGGATTGCCAGTATTAAAGTGATGGATGGAGACGAAGTTAAAACGGTTGCCAGGGTGTTTGCTCCATTTAAGTACGATAATGATACGCGCTGCGATCTGCATCCGAGATGGAGCAGGGATGGAAAAATGGTTTGTTTTGACTCTGTTTTTGAAGGACATAGAGGACTTTATGTAGTTGAAATTCAAGTGGATGAAAGACGAGGGGTATGATGATTAAAATTTTATATATTGTATCGACTTTAAAAAATACAGGACCGACCAACCAGCTATTAGGATTAGTCAGTAATTTGCCAAAAGATAAATATCAGATAAAGATATTGACACTTTCTCCAGAGCCGAAGGAAAGTAAATGGCAAAGTTTTGTTGACATCGGCGTTGAAATGGAATCCTTAAGTATGGGGCATTTTTCCGGATATTATATGGGCATATCTAAAGTTAAAAAAGAAGTTTGCAATTATAAGCCCGATATTATTCATAGTAGTGGGATCCGATCAGATGTATTGGTGAGCAAGTTAAATATGGCTTCCAAATGGTGCGCAACGATTCATAATTATTTCATAGAGGACTATACAACAAAGTATGGACGCATAAGAGGAGAGATTATGACGCGGCAACATTTGCAAACAATGAAAAAGATGTTATATCCGATTTGCTGTTCCCTATACTTAAAAAAACTCTATGAACATGATTTACGAAAAAAAATGTATGCAGTGCAGAATGGAATATCATTAGAATCGTATCGTTTTGATAAGAAAAGAAGAGAAAGCTTTAGAGAAAAGAATGGAATTAAAAATAGCCAATTTGTTTTTGTTACGGTAGGCAGTTTAATTGCACGAAAAGACCCATTAACAATTATTGATGCATTCAATATGTTGAATAGTGAAAATGTGTATTTATATGTAATTGGCGGTGGAAAATTGATGTCACAGTGCCAAATAAAAGCAAATGAACGAACAGTATTTACCGGACAGATTGATAATGTGGTTGATTATCTGCTATGTGCGGATGCATTTGTATCAGCTTCATTATCTGAGGGGTTACCATATTCTGTTTTGGAGGCAGGCGCAATGGGGCTTCCTATGATTCTTTCGGATATACCGCAGCACAGGGAAATCTGGGAGGATGCGTCTGAGCAAGTATTATTTTTTCAAACGAAAGAAGTTATTAAATTAAAGGAAAAGATGGAAAAAATAATGACTGCACAATCTAGTAAGATTGATCGAGAATCTATATCAACATCAATTACCCGTAGGTTTTCCAGTGAAAGGATGAGTCGAGATTATCAAATGATATATGGAGAGATGCTGGCGAGATGAAAATAACTTTTTTTATAGGCGGATTAGGCAGCGGAGGGGCAGAACACGTCGTTACAGAACTTGCAAATTATTTTGTGGCGAATAATCATAGTGTAACTATCTTAACATGGTCTAATAGTATTCCGCATTATGAGCTGGATAAGCGTACTTCAGTTTGTCCGTGTCGAAAGACACAAAGCAGGAATATACTGATAAGAAATATTAGTTCGTATATAGGATTAAGAAAATTTGTTAATAACTCGAATACGGATATTTATATTGCGTTTCTTCCAGTCACGATTCTCTTGCTGTTATCGTTAAGGCGGACTATACATGTGCCTGTTATTATTACTGTACGAAACTATCCGCCTACAGAATACAATGGTGTTATTAAACGATGTCTGGGAAAATATCTCTTGAAAAAAGCTGATGGTATCATTTATCAGACAAATGAGCAAAAGCAATGTTTTATATATTTAGAGAAAATTCCATCTATAGTTATTCCGAATGCTGTTAATATTCCGAATGAAACGATTGAAAATTTTAAATGGAAGCGAACAGGTCGAATTATTGCGGTAGGAAGATTGCATCCTCAAAAAAACTACTCATTTATGATTGACATAATGTCGAAAATATTGAGGGATTATCCAGAGTATAAACTATGTATATATGGAGAAGGGAGAGAGAAGGATATATTACAGAAACAGATTCTGGATAATCATATGCAGAAACAGATATATTTGTGCGGAATTACAAAGGATATATCAGCAGAATTACAATCGGCTGAGTTATTTATTATGACGTCCGACTATGAAGGAATATCTAATGCTCTTTTAGAAGCTATGGCTACAGGTTTACCGGTGATTGCAACAGACAGTCTGGGCGGGGGCGCGAGAATGTTGATTAAAAATGGAGAAAATGGTTTTCTTATTTCAAGGAGAAATGCAAAAGCGTTTGAAGAGGCCATAAGATTATGCTTATCAGATTCAAATATGTGTATGAAAATATCAGAATATGCAAAAAGAGTAAACTTTGATTATAATTCGAATGCGATATACAAAAAATGGGAAACTTTTATTCGAGAAATCAGTGTTAGGAGTCAGAAATGATTTATATAGCGTTAGGTGTTCTATTGATAATTTCAGCAGTTGCTGTTAAAGTTTCAAAAAAATGTACTGATACGGTATTTCTTGTTTTTGCAGGTATACTTCTATTTGTATTGTCTGCGTTTAGAGATGTATCTGTAGGACAAGACCTCAATAATTACGTGCATATTTATGACAGAATTTGTAATACTCCACTTAGGGATATTTATCATATTCGATCGATATATTATGAAATAGATACAGAGATTGGATATAATTATTTTTGTAAATTTTTAAGTTATATATCCACAGATTATATAGTTTTGACTGCGGCGACAAGCCTTATAAGTATAGGAGGAGCCTTCGCTATTATTTATCGATATTCAAAAAATTATTACATGAGTGTGATGATATATATTCTATTTGGATGTTATTTTGCGTCTATGAATACTATCCGGACAAGCATGGTGATTTCTATTCTGGGGATAGCGTTACAATTCCTGATTAATAAGAAATATATTAAGTCATTACTTTTTGTTATATTAGCGGCAACTTTTCATAAATTAGCATTGACTTTCCTAATTTTATTCCCGATTATCGGCATTAAAATACGGTATAGGTATATTTGCGTAATTATTATCGGTTGTATCATTGCATTCATTTCTGGCGAAGAAATGCTCTTATGGTTTGCCAATATCTTTCACTATAAATCCTATATACGTTTTATTGGAAATGGAAATGGTGACGGACTGCTTTTAATGTTGCTTATGATATGTGCTGGTACAGCCATTTTCTGGAAATCTTATATTATTAGCGATAAATATGCACAAGTATGGGTGCATTTTATGGCGATGGCTGTTGTCTTCTCTGTGTTGGCATTGCATTTTAATTTGATATCCCGGATAGTTAGTTTATTTACCTTTTATGTGTGTATTTTATTGCCAAATGTAATACATAGTTTAAAAAAAGAAAATCGGGTATGGGGGTATACTCTTGTTACTTTCGCAATGTCCTTTTATGCAATATATTATCTTTATCGTTTAGATGATTTGAATGCAAACGTTTTTCCGTATGTTTTTAGATTTGCAGCTATTTGAAAAAGGGTAAAAGGTATGGTAAAGCTTTATATTTTATATGATTGTCCATTACATAATAATGACAAAAAGTGGTTAGGCGACGGATTAAGGAATAGTGTGCAGGATATTAATGAAATAGGAACATTCTGTGTATTAAGTCAATTACTAATTACCGGGGGGGTAATGAATAGAATTAAACAGATTATCTTAATAATAAAGCAATGCATAACTGTTTCATTACAAACTGGAAAAGATGATTATATTATTTGCTGGAGTGAACTTACGGGGTTAATTATGAATAGTATTACTTTGCTGGGAAAAAGACGGAAAGTTGTACTTTTAAATTGGTTATCCCCTCCAGAGACAAAGAAAAAAACGATTGGCAGGTGGTTCTTAAATAGACTGAGAAAATCGGCAGTAATGAATCCAATGTGTAAGATAGTAACCAATGCACCATCTTCAACTGAAAAATGGATAGACTATCTTAAAGTTAATAATAAGAGTAGATTTTATTATATTCCTGATGTGTACAATTCAAATATACCGTTTGAAAAAATTGTAATTAAGAGTAAGAAGTATTGTTTTGCTGGTGGTATGAATAACCGTGATTGGGGGCTACTTACTAAGGTTGCTGAAGAATTATCCAACATCGATTTTATTTGTGTGGCATTAAAAAGTGATTGGGATTTGTACGTGTCAAAATTGCCGGATAATGTAACCGTATATTTTAATACTTCTGAAGAAGAGTATTATAATTACATGAAAAACTCATACGTGGTTTTGCTTCCTTTGAGGACAAAACGGGTTTCTGGACTAATCAATGTTATGAGGGCAGCCCAATATGGTGTATTATGCTGTGCATCTGATACAGAAGCTGTAAGATTATATTATTCACAAGAACAAAGGGATTTATTACTTAATGGGTTTCAAGAGTGGAAAGATAAGATTAAAGAGATTTATGAGTATACGGAGGAAAAATATATTCAACGGGCAGGATTATTCCAGTCTAATATCAGGAATCTGGCGGGACCGAATCATTATTGTGAGCGATTGGTAGATATTATATACGATAACGATGAATGAAAAAAGGAGCGTTTGGTGTGAGAATAATTTTTGTCAATTTGCATGAGAATGGCTTTTTTGTTAGGACATTAGCTAATATGCTTACATTTAAGCGAGCTATAACGAAGCATGCGTTTATACTGAAATGGTTATTAGAAAATGATATTGAAGTTTTAAATTACATTACTCCAGGATGTTCAGGATTACCAACAAAATTTTTGCGCGATTTGGCCAGAAATGCTTTTACACAAAAGTGGATATCGAAATTTGTTTTAAGAAGGAACAAATTTCCTGCTAGAAGAATAAAGATGATTACTGACTGTTCAGGAATTGAGAAAGATGATATTGTTATATACTATGGTACATTTGATGATTCACAATTTGAAACGATTAATAAGGTTAAAGGAATAAAAATCGTAGATCAAATACACTTTTATGGGGATAAAGATAAGGCCGAGATAATGCGTGATAAAGACATTAGGTATTATATGTATGAGGTTGATCTTCGGAAATACAGCAAATTATTTCAGAAAAATTATTCTTGGTTTGATGGAAAGTATATTGAAAGACCTTATGCATTTGAAGATCGTTTCATTAATAAAAAGCCGTTAAATTTTCGAAAAAATAAGGCCGTTGCGATGGGAACGTTAACGAAATGTTTGTTATCAGAATTTATAGAAACTTATGATACAGAATACTATCAGCCTCATAGAAAAATGATAATGGATCATGCTTCAGAAATGGAAGAATATATTGATTCTTATATTTCTGAATTTCAAGAAATACCTAGAAAACAGATTTTAAAAACAGACTTTATTGCAGTTAAAATATATAAAAAGTTTTATAACGCCTTTAATGCAGGAAAACAGAAACAGTATTTTTCGTTTAATATGGTAGATAAGTACAATGAATATAAAATGTTCATTTGCCCAGAAGACGTCAATGGATCATATGGTATTGGAACTATAGAAGGAATGGCCTGCGGATGCGCTATGATCGGATGGGATTATGGCGCATTCGAAGATATGGGGATGGTGGCAGGCAAGCATTATATTTCTTATAACGGAACCATCGAGGATCTGAAGGAAAAAATAAAATACTATCAGATGGAAGAACATCAGGAAGAACTAGAGAGGATTGCAAGAATTGGCTGTGAGTATGTGCGGAATAATTATTCGCAGGAGAAAGTTGCGGAAAGATATTATAATAATTTAAAAGCTATTCATGATAATCAGATTTGAAGGAGTGGATCCAAATGATTATTATTGCCCATAGAGGCTATTGGAATGAAAAAATACCGCGGAATTCACCAGAAGCCCTTTATTGCGCATTGAAAAACGGCTATGGTTTTGAATCAGATCTACGCGACTATATGGGACGCCTTGTTGTTTCTCATAATATCGCGGATGCTTCGTCACAGGATGCAGGGGAAGTTTTTAATTGTCTTGCCGAATACAAGGATAGATATTGTTTCGCTATTAACATTAAGGCAGATGGCCTGAAAGAACTTCTGCAGGGATATTTACAGCGATATAATATATCAAACTATTTCCTTTTCGACATGTCAGTTCCGCAGATGGTTGAGTTTGAAGAGATGGGGCTGCGTTTTTTTACTCGGCAGAGTGAGGTGGAGCCTGTTCCGTGTATGTATGATAAAGCAGCAGGAGTATGGATTGATGGTTTCTGGGGAACGGACTGGATCACAGAGAGGATTCTGTCAGAGCATATCAGAAATGGAAAAGACGTATGTGTCGTTTCTCCGGACCTCCATGGCAGGCAGGATTACCGACTCTTCTGGAAACAGCTGGTATCTTATCGGCTGGACTTTTCACGGTGCATGCTCTGTACGGACCATCCGGATGAGGCAAGAGCCTTTTTTAGGGAAGACGGATGCAGGGAGGACGGTAATGGGACAGATTAAGGCGGTTGTTTTTGACATGGATGGCGTTCTGATTGAAGCTAAGGATTGGCATTATGAGGCCCTGAATAAGGCATTGAGGCTGTTTGGCTATGAGATCAGCCGGTATGACCATCTGGTCACATATGACGGACTCCCAACGGCGAAAAAGCTGGAAATGCTCAGTCTGGAGAAGGGACTTCCCAGAGGACTGCATAAATTTATCAATGAAATGAAGCAGAAATACACGGTGGATATGGTACATGCCCAGTGTGCGCCAAGGTTTTTCCATGAATATGCACTTTCTAGCCTGCAGGCTGACGGATACCGACTGGCAGTAGCTTCCAATTCTATCCGTGATACAGTAAAGCTTATGATGGATAAGGCAAACCTGACCCAGTATCTGGAATTTTATCTGAGCAATCAGGACGTAACAAAGGGGAAACCAGATCCGGAAATGTATAACGTGGCGGTTTCACGTCTGGGTCTTGCACCGAGGGAGGTTATGGTCGTAGAGGATAACCATAATGGTATTCAGGCAGCACTTGCTGCGGGGACAAACGTCATGCGTGTGGAAACTGTCTATGATGTAAATTATGAGAATATCAAAAAGCATATCGCTTTTTTTGAACATGGCGGAGGTACGGTGGCATGAACGTGATTATCCCGATCGCAGGGGCAAACAGGAATGCAGAGACGGACTATATTAAAAGTCTCCAGGAGATTGAGCGAAAGACAGTGCTCCAGTACGCATTTGAATCCTTACAGGATGTGCGTGCGGAGCACTTTATTGTTGTAGTGAAGAGAGAAGATGTGAATGCGTATCATCTCGATAATATTGTGCGTCTCTTGAGGCCAGGGGCAGAAGTGGTCATCGCAGAGGGACAGACAATGGGGGCGGCCTGCAGCTGTATGCTAGCGGTGGACCGGCTGGTCATGGAGGAGCCGCTTCTGATCGTTGGTAGTGACCAACTGCTCACAGTGTCTGCGATGGAGATCCTGAACGACTTTCGGGAGAAAGACTATGACGGAGGAGTGGTCATTTTTGATGATATACACCCGAGATGGTCTTTTGTGCGTTTGGATGAGGATGAGCATGTAGTCGAGGCGGCGGAAAAGCGTCCGATCAGCCGGAATGCGTCTGCCGGTTTTTATTATTTTAAGAAAGCATCCAATTTTATGGACGCAGCCCAGCGGATGATCATGAAGAATGCCAGCGTGAACGGGAACTTCTATATCTGTCCGGTATTTAATGAAATGATTCTTCAGCACAAGATTATAGGAGTACATCGGATACGAAAGGACCAGTATTACAGCATGAGCCATATATCCGGTATGGATGCGTATCGAACATATCTGCGGAATCAAAAGGAGATGGAAGCAGATGAAAACAGCAAGACTTGAAAACATGGTAAAAGGGTGGTTTGTGGGAAACTTCGAACCGAGCCTGTACCGGACGAATGATGTGGAAGTCGCCGTTAAGAAGTACTGTGCCGGAGCCTATGAAACCGCGCATTTGCATAAAATAGCGACTGAGATTACTGTAGTTACATTGGGAAAGATTAGGATGAACGGCGTGGAATATCATGAAGGTGACATTATTGTGATGGAGCCGGGGGAGACAACGGATTTTGAAGCGCTGACGGACGCAGAAAACGTAGTTGTGAAGATACCGGGAGCAAACAATGATAAGTATATCGTGGAGGATTAAAATATGCTGAATATTGTAATACCTATGGCGGGACGCGGGAGCAGGTTTTCACAGGCAGGATATGAGATGCCGAAGCCATTGATCGATATTTATGGACACCCAATGATTGAATATGTGATACGAAATATACGTCCGCAGTGCGAACACCGATTTATCTATATCTGCCAGCAGGAGCATCTGGAGAAGTATGGATTGGCGAAGACACTGCAGAGGATTGCGCCGGGATGTATAGTCGTGACAATCGATCATATTACGGAGGGAGCTGCCTGCACAGTGTTGCTGGCGGAGAAGTATATTGACAATGACGATCCGTTGATGATTGCGAACAGCGATCAGTATGTGGATACCGATATCAATACATATCTGCAGGCTATGAAAGAGAATGACGGTCTTATTATGACCATGCCGGCGAATGACCCTAAATGGAGTTTTATCCGGTATGATGAAGAAGGATTTGTGACCCTGGTACGGGAGAAGGAAGTTATATCAGATCGGGCGACAGTGGGAATATATAATTACCGATACGGGAAGGATTTTGTCCGTTATGCGCACCAGATGATCGATAAAAATATCCGGGTGAATAATGAATTTTATGTAGCGCCGGTTTATAACGAATTGATAGAGGCTGGGAAGAAGATCGTTTTCTGTGACGTGGGGGAGAAAATGTTTGGACTGGGAACGCCAGATGATTTGAAAATGTTTATGAGTAATCCGATAGCCTGTAACTTTTGAATTTAAAATCAATGTTTTTGAATAGTTGTATGACTGAATGGTTATAGGTTATATATAAAATATAGCGATTATGCTTTTGGGACTGAACGGTGTAGTCAATAAAAAATACCCGTGATTGGAAAACTAATCTAATTCTTTTGTGTTGGAGAAATGATTTATGGAAGATGATCAATTAAAAAAAAGCCAACTCAATTTAGTGTTCGGTTTATTAAATAAAGTGATTTCCATTGTGCTGGGATTGATCGTACCAAAGATTATCATTCTCTATATGGGGTCAGATACAAATGGATTGATATCAACAATCACTCAGGTATATGGTTGTGTAACAATACTGGAAGCAGGAGTTGGCTTTGCAACGACACAGGCTTTATATCAGCCGGTTGCCTCCAATGACAAAAAGAAAATCAGCGGCATATTGTCAGCAACAAATATTTATTATAAAAGAATTGGAGCGGCTTATCTTGGGTTGATTTTGTTGCTCACATTTATCTTCCCATATATTGGACAGTCTCCCCTTACTACTTTTGAGACAAGACTGCTTGTTTTTCTAACCGGGATAGGGGGTGTGATAACTTTCTTTTTTCAGGGGAAGTTCCTATTACTTTTAGAAGCACAGGGAAGGAGTTATATTATACATAATGTTGCTTCTCTTTCTTCTTTTGCAGTTCATATGGCAAAGATCGTCTTGATCATAAACGGATTTCAGATCATCGCTGTCCAGGCGGTTATAGTTATTATACAGTTGAGTGTAATGTTCTATTATGAATACTTAAGAAGGAAAGAATATAAATGGCTGATCTTGTCATTTCCCCCAGATTATAACGCTATAAGTAAAAAGAATAATGTGTTGTTTCATCGGATATGTTGGTTTGTGTTCTCAAATACTGACATAATTTTTGTATCGCTTTTTTTGAGCTATACATGGGCTAGTATCTATTCTGTGTATTCTTTGATCGCTACTACTGTATATTCTCTGATCGGATTAATATGGACCAGTACAGTTTTTTATTGGGGACAAAGCTATAACTGTAAAAAAGACTCATTTAGAAAAGAAAACTTAATTTTTCAAAAAATATACTATGCTGTAGCATTTGCCGGGAACAGCATTATGTATTTAATGACGCAGCCATTTATTAAAGTGTACATGTCGGGTGTGACGGATGTGAACTATTTAGATAATAAGTTACTACTGGCATTTACCGTAGTGTATGTGTTACAGGCGCTAAGAGTACCGAGCATTTCATTGACTGAAATAGTAGGTCATTTTAAAGAGACACAAAAACAGGCAATTATTGAGAGTGTACTGAATTTAGCTATTTCTCTGATATTGGTTCAATCATTAGGAATATATGGCATACTTTTAGGAACAATTTTTGCTGTGCTTTTTCGGGATATTGCGTTGGTTCAATATGTGTCAAAAAATATATTATCGAAATCTATGTGGATAATTTATAAAACATGGGGGTTTAATATAGGGCTTATGATAATAGCAATTTATATAGGGCAACTTCTGATGCAAGATGTTGATAATTGGATTAAGTTATTGTTGATGGGAATAAAGATGACATGTATCGTTTGTGTTGTTTTTGGAATAGGGAACATTAGACTATTGAAACAGTATTGGGATTCATGACTCTGAATGAAGCTGCGCGCTAGCTATTCAGTGCGACAACCCCTTTAATATTTTCAAATGTTATTTCGCTACACTCTGGATGTAATTATAAAGAAAGAAGGATTGAGATGTCGAAGGTGGTACTAATGAAATATTTGGAGAGAATGACGGCAGTAAGAACGGCGCTGTTTGAAGGGCTGGTGGTTTCAGAGGAAACAGAACTTTGGGGCATTACATGGGGGAAGCACCCGATAATATTTGTGACGATGAAGAACATAGAGGAAAATGGAGAACTACTAGGAACTCACATATCGCGAAATGTACCATTCTGTTGAGATTTGTGAAGTCTTCTCTATATGACCAGATATCTGGGAGGTCGCTTTTGAAGATAAACTATGTTTTATAAAGCTCCTCACTAATCTTGGGTAAATAGAGTATTTTTTGTAAGTATAGGGATAAATTACGAATAAAATGAAAAATGCTGTAAAGTTTATAAAATATTAAATGAATTATACTAGGAGGGGTTATAAAAATGAAACTGGCAAATAAGATTAATAAATTTCTATTCGACCCGAAGGCGCGATTCCAGTATTTTGTTTCAAAGGGAATTTATGATTCCATGCCGGACGATAAGTTCCTTAAAAAGAAGTTCGAGATAGAATTAGGGTATGAATTAAATTTGGAGTGCCCGAGAACATTTTGTGAGAAGGTGCAGTGGTTAAAGTTATACGATCGAAACCCAGAATATACAAAGATGGCAGATAAACATGAAGTCAAATCATATGTGGCAAATCGCATTGGTAATAGATATGTTATCCCCGAATATGGTGTATGGAGCCATTTTGATGAGATTGATTTTAATAGACTTCCTGATCAGTTTGTTTTGAAATGCAATCATAATTCGGGGGGGTATGTAGTTTGTAAAGATAAGAGCCAGTTTGACAGAGGTTCAGCCCGTAAGCGATTAGAAAAGTGCTTGTCCAGAAATTATTATAAAAATGGAAGGGAGTGGGTATATAAAGATATAAAACCATGTATTCTTGCGGAAAAATATATAGATTCACTGGGAAAACTGAATTCAGTCGAATATAAGCTAAGCTGTTTTGGCGGGAAAGTTGGATTTGTAACAGTGTGCCAGGGGATTGCTCATTCTGATTTTTCATTAAGAAAGAATGATCATTTTGATGTGGATTTTAATCATATGCCGTGGTATGCGTATTACGAAAATGCTGCAGTTAGGCCATCAAAACCTAAGCAATGGGATGAAATGATTGAAGTTGCAGAAAAGCTTGCAGAAGGGATTCCTTATGTCAGAGTGGATTTATATGTAATTGATGGAAAAGTGTTTTTTGGCGAAATGACTTTTTATACATGGAGTGGTTTTATAGAGTTTACCCCAAAGGAGTGGGATATAAAATTGGGAAAAATGATTCAGCTGCCCTAATAAAAGGAGAAACAGTGGATCAACCTATAAAAAGAAGCTGCCTCCATGATAGGTTCTACTAAAGAAAGACTAACTATCACTTACTATTAACATTGTCAATGCCTAATTACGATGGACAGGGTGTGGTTTCTTGAAATCCGGATGTCATGCCTGAAACACAAGGATACCACATATGATGGAGTTAGAAAAACGCTTTGTCTGTATTCATATTAGGGTGAAAACATTTTTGTTCAGCAAAAGAAATATGGAGTTGATGATGTCAGTCTGGTGAAGGCAATAGTAAAATGTTTTTTGATATAACAGAACATGGAGGAAATATATGTGTGGTATTGCCGGATTTTGCAACGCATCTTATAACTGGCAGAAGAATATAACAAAGATGAATTCGCGCATGACTCATAGAGGTCCAGATGCGGAAGGCATATGGGTAAATGAGTCTGCTACGGTTGTTTTGGGCCACAGACGTCTTTCAATTTTAGATTTATCCTTGAATGGCTCACAACCCATGATTTCGGCCGACGGCCGGTTTGTCATGGTGTTAAACGGTGAGATTTATAATCATGGTAAGATTGCAGAGCAATTGCAAAGGGAAGGAAAAGTAAGCGCTTTTCGGGGGCATTCCGATACGGAAATACTGTTGGAAGCTATAGATGCCTATGGATTTGAAAACGCGATAAAGCTTACCAAAGGAATGTTTGCAGTTGCGGTCTATGATAAGCTGGAGAAAAAGATATTTCTGGCCAGAGATCGCGGGGGAGAGAAACCGTTATATTATGGATTTATAGGAAAAATGTTTATTTTTGCATCGGAGATTGCATCTATCCGGGCACATGAAAAGTTTACTCCGGAATTGGATACAGGTGCGTTATCGCTGTATTTCAGATACGGCTATATTCCTGCACCGTATACAATTTATACAAATATCAAAAAAATGGAAGCTGGATCTATTCTGGAATTGGATTTCCCTTTCACATCGGCCAGGCAGTATAAGTATTGGGATATTATGGATGTTGTACAACAGGGAAGAAATCATCCGTTTAATGGAAGCCTGAGTGAGGCAGCAGATGAACTGGAGCGGCTTCTAAAGGAATCAATAAGAGAGCAGATGGTAGCGGATGTCCCTGTAGGGGCATTCCTGTCCGGAGGAATCGACAGCACAACAGTGGCCGCGTTGATGCAGTCAGTGTCACCTCATAAAGTAAAAACCTTCTCTATTGGTTTTCATGAACAGGAATATAATGAGGCCAAGAATGCCAGAGAAACGGCTGCGTACATCGGTACCGAGCATACGGAACTGTATTTGTCAGATGTGGAAGCAATGGAAGTAATTCCGCTGCTGCCACAAATGTATGGAGAGCCATTTGCGGATGTCTCCCAGATACCAACATATCTGGTGAGTAAACTTGCAAGGCAGCAGGTGACGGTGTCATTGAGCGGAGATGCGGGAGATGAACTGTTTGGTGGTTATGACCATTATGAAAGGATTCGCAATAAATGGAATCTGATTAAGAATTACCCGTTGTCTTTTAGAAAGGCAGTTTCTTCACTGTTAAGTATGAAATGCTTTGAAAACACAGATTACCTTTGGAAGATAGGTCATTATTTAGCAGCAGATTCGCCGGAAACTATGATGGAACTGGGAGGAAACCTTATTGTGGGGACAGATAACTTAGTAAAAAACCAGGGTGTGATGCCGGATTATAAGTACAGTCTCTTCCCACGGGATATAACTTGGACCAGTATAGAAAACCGCCTTTTGCTTATGGATTTTCTTATGTATCTTCCGGATGATATCCTTGTGAAGGTCGATCGTGCAAGCATGGCAGTGTCACTGGAGTCGCGGATACCGTTGCTGGACAAAGATATTATAGAGTTTGCATGGACTCTCCCGTCTGCTTATAAAATCGAAGGAAAAGATAGGAAAAGGGTTTTAAAGAATGTCTTATGCCGTTATGTACCGGAGAGCATGATGCAGAGGCCTAAAAAAGGTTTTGCGGTTCCGATTGCGCAGTGGCTAAGGAATGGAAGGGTGCGTGACTGGGGCGAGGAATTGTTGGATGAAAACGTCATAAATAGTCAGGGGATACTGGACGAGGTAAATGTACGGAAACTGTGGAAGCGGTTCCTTGATACAGGCTACGGATACAATAAGATATGGTCGCTTTTGGTATTTCAGCAGTGGATGCAGGAAAACAGATTATAGGGAAGCGAGGATGTATTGAGTTATTTTAGGAGGGATGATATTGCAGACGATACTGATAACAGGAGCGGCCGGATTTATTGGTGCAAATCTAGTGCAGAATCTTCTGAAAAGGAACAAAACGGAAGCCTTGCGGCTTGTCGGGATCGACAGTTTAAATGACTATTATGATGTGTCATTGAAACAATACCGTCTGGATGAGATCAAAAGGGCTGCGGATGAAGCGTCGGGGAACTTTGTCTGGACATTTATCCATGGCAGTATAGCGGATAAATCTTTGATGGATTCTGTTTTTCGGGAATATCGACCGGATGTCGTGGTGAATCTGGCTGCACAGGCCGGAGTCCGTTATTCAATCACGAATCCGGATGCTTACATTGAATCAAACCTGATCGGTTTTTATAATATTCTGGAAGCCTGCCGTCACTCTTATGATGGAGCCGCATCAGAAAGTAGAGATTATCAGGGTGTACGGCATCTGGTATACGCATCCTCGTCTTCTGTTTACGGAACGAATAAGAAAGTTCCTTATTCTACAGAAGATCGCGTGGACAACCCAGTCAGTCTTTATGCGGCGACGAAGAAAAGTAATGAACTGATGGCTCATGCATATTCAAAGCTTTACAATATTCCTTCCACCGGCCTGCGATTCTTCACAGTCTACGGTCCGGCGGGACGTCCGGATATGGCCTATTTTGGCTTTACAGATAAGCTCTTGCGTGGTGAAAAAATTCAGATTTTCAACTATGGGAACTGTATGCGTGATTTTACTTATATTGATGATATCGTGGAAGGAATCATCCGTATCATGCAGAAACCGCCTGAGCGTCAGATTGGCGATGACGGTCTGCCTGTTCCACCATATGTTCTTTACAATATCGGTAATAGTCACCCGGAAAATCTTCTGGAATTCGTAAATATCCTGCAGCAGGAACTAGTTCGTGCTGAAGTGCTCCCGGCGGATTATGATTTTGAGTCGCATAAAGAACTGATGCCGATGCAGCTAGGGGATGTGCCGGTGACCTATGCAGATACAAGCGCATTGGAGAAGGATTTTGGTTTTAAGCCGCACACCTGTTTGCAGGATGGACTGCGGAGATTTGCTGAGTGGTATAAAGAATATTATAAAATATGAGGTGAATATGAGCTCTAAATTCAACGAGTTTTACACTGCTGATATAGAAAGATATCAAATAAATGTGGGGGGGTAAAGCGGTTCTTTACGCAGAGATACATCCGGAGATTTCATTATTATTTGCGAAAAAGTCAAACAACAGAGAATAAAATGCTGAGAATGTACTATAAGCTGAGATACAGGCTCCATTGCAGGAGTCATCATTTGGAAATCCCTTCATCTGTAAAAATGGGTAAAGGTCTGTATCTCGGTCACCCATTCTGCATAACGGTAAATTCGGAAGCAATTATTGGAGAGAACTGTAATATTCACAAAGGTGTTACGATTGGTCAGGAAAATCGCGGTATTCGAAAAGGAGTACCCATTATAGGCGATAAGGTATGGATAGGTACAAATTCAGTAGTTGTCGGTAAGATCAGAGTAGGAGACGATGTACTTATTGCGCCAAATTCTTATGTGAATCGGGATATTCCGGACCATTCCGTTGTTTTTGGAAATCCCTGCATCGTAAAAGATCGGGAAAATGCAACAGAAAACTATATCAATAATATTGGAGGCTAAGGATGAATATTTCTATTGCGGGCACAGGATATGTCGGATTATCGATAGCAGTTTTACTGGCCCAGCATAACCATGTGACGGCCGTGGATATTATCCCTGAGAAGGTGGATATGATCAACAACAGACAGTCACCGATTCAGGATGAGTATATCGAGAAATATTTGGCGGAGAAGGAGCTGGATCTGACAGCTACCCTGGATGCCGAAGCCGCTTATTCGCAGGCGGATTTGGTAGTGGTTGCGGCTCCGACCAATTATGACAGCAAGAAGAATTTCTTTGATACCTCAGCGGTGGAGGATGTTATCCGACTGGTAACAGAGTGCAATCCGAGGGCGATTATCGTTATAAAGTCAACGATCCCGGTAGGCTATACACAGAATATCCGGGAGAAGAGTGGGAACCGGAATATCCTGTTCAGCCCTGAATTCTTAAGAGAATCAAAGGCGTTGTACGATAACCTTTATCCGTCCCGGATCATTGTGGGGACAGATCCGAGCGACGATCGGCTGGTTGAAGCTGCACATACCTTTGCAGACTTGCTCAGACAGGGAGCTGTGAAGAAGGATATCGAAACTTTATATCTGGGCTTTACGGAAGCGGAAGCAGTGAAACTCTTTGCCAATACATATCTGGCATTAAGGGTTTCTTTTTTTAATGAGTTGGATACCTATGCAGAGTTAAAGGGTTTGGATACCAAGGCAATCATAGACGGAGTGTGTCTGGATCCGAGGATTGGTTCCCACTATAATAATCCGTCCTTTGGCTACGGCGGTTACTGTCTGCCGAAGGATACGAAGCAGCTGCTGGCCAATTATGCAGATGTGCCGGAAAATCTGATCCAGGCGATCGTGGAGAGTAACCGGACGCGGAAGGATTTCATTGCAGATCGGGTGCTGGAGAAAGCGGGATATTATACGGCAAACAGCCAGTGGGATGTGTCGCGTGAGAGGGATACAGTGGTTGGTGTTTACCGTCTGACGATGAAGAGTAATTCGGATAACTTCCGCCAGAGTTCGATCCAGGGCGTGATGAAGCGTATCAAAGCCAAGGGTGCGGTAGTGATTATCTATGAGCCGACACTACCGGATGGGAGCAACTTCTTTGGCAGTAAGGTAGTGAATGATCTGGAAGAATTTAAAAGGCAGTCGCAGGCAATTATTGCAAATCGGTATGATGAAGGTCTGGATGACGTGAAAGAAAAAGTATATTCCAGGGATTTATTTAGAAGAGATTGACGTACTAGTACCGATTTTGAGTGTATCATGGGAAGAGACGGTTGTACGAGTATGTACAAAACAAACGGGTTCTTCTCAGAGAGATAAGTTTGTTAGTGACCTTTTTGGCCATGACTGCTAACCTTCTTTGTTTTATTTTTTGGCCAATAAGATAATAACGGAAAGTCAGCAGTTATGGCTGAAAAGATCACTAACAGATGGAAAACATCGCAAAACAGAGAAAATATTCCACAGCCGTAGAGGCATAATGAAGAACGAATAGATGATTCTGTAATGGCAAGGGAAGTTTAACAGCAGGTTATACTCTATTTGATAATAAGGCAGTCTGAAGATGTAAATCTGATGCAAATATGAGATAAACTGTTCCATTCGCTTCCTTACTGTTAAAGAGTTACAATAGCTTTAACAGGATATCGGCCGGATACGCATTCACCCTGAATGGGGTCTGATTTTGACGGTTGCTGCGGACAGAGCAATCATCGATTGTTTAGAAGAACGAGTTCCGAGGATAGCGCTGTCATCCGACCCCTGTATGACTCGGCTCTGCCATTTACTTCGGAGTTCGACTATGAATAGATTTTTTAGACATTGAAATTCTGATAGCAACACTGTTATAAATAACTTTTTTTGATGATGGTATACTATAATATTAAGCGTCTTTTAGAATAATTGTGAAAGCGTGAGGAAGAGAGAATGGTAGGTCTGGATTTACGAAATGCTTGTTATGAGGGAATTAAGGATGCGAAGAAGCGAGAACTTAAAACATCAGAGGAGTACAAAAAGCTTGTAGAAGAGGCTGATCAAAT
>CANPZE010000037.1 GCA_947589315.1 uncultured Lachnospiraceae bacterium
TTCTCTGGCAATCTGGAATTTCGTTTGTCACTGGAATTTACTTTGGCATTCAAGCCATTTTCCATTATTTTTTGGAATGTTCTATCAACCTCCTATATTTCTCCGCTCTATTTTTCGGAGCTGTTATCCTGACCTTTTTAGGAACCCCCTGAAACGTCTTTTTTCCTATCTTTTTCAATGACCTGCCACAAAATAAGATCCTCTTTAACCTGCGGTCCTGATACAATATCTTGCCTCCCAGGGATGTAACCTTTCTTCCAAAGGAAATACTCTGCAGAGACTTGCAATTGGAAAATGCCTGGTCTCCCACGCTTTTCACATAATTTCCAACACGCACCTGCTGTAAATGAGAATATTTATTGAACGCTTTCTTTTTAATTGCCGTAACTTTATATAATCTGCCCTGATAAGCGACCGTGTCCGGAATGTTCAGTTTCAAGATTTTGGGATCCGTTGCCCCCTGCACCTTCACCTGATTCCCGGTCGTGATACGATACTTGATTTTTTTTCTATTAAAATTTCTGTTTCCCGCAGGGATCGGCATCCCTGTCTCCCCTGCCGGGGCCGTGGCAGACGGCGCATCTGTATTCCCTGCCGGGGGTGTGGCAGACGGCGCATCTGTCTCCCCTGCCGGAGGCGTGGCAGACGGCGCATCTGTCTCCCCTGCCGGGGCGGACGGGACAGGCCCTGCGCTTTCTGCGGGGGCTGGCGTCCCCGGTTCATCCGATGCCACAGACGGAGCTGAAGCAGATGGGGATGGCTCTGCGCTTCCTGCCGGTCCTGCCTCCCCATACTTCCACTTCAGATGATTTTCCTCCAAAAACTGCACTACAGAACTATCTTCCGGGAACATCGGCGATATCTCAAACATCACATTTTGATATTGTTCAAAGTGATAGACAGACAAATCTGTGACGCCGCCGGGAACAACGACTGTAAGTCCCTCCTTATCTGGAAAAGCATCCTCTGCCACCTCTCCCTGAAAATCAGAATCCGGCAGATAGAGCCTTGTCAGGCCAGATCCTTCAAAAAGGCCAGAGCCCAGAGAGGCGACTGTATCCCCTATCGTAAATTCCTTAATATTGGCGCCGCGAAACGCCCCTTCCTCAATACACCGGATCCCAGCAGATACTTCCCATTGGCCAGCCATTGCGCCGGCAAAAGCGCCGGCGCCCAGGGTATCAATATTTCCTGCAATCGCCAGAGTTCCCAATACGGCCATATTTTCAAAAGCGCCAGCTCCGACACTGCCATTCATATTGCTAATTCTGAAATCAGAGTCTACCCGCATTTCAGCAAAGGCATATTGCCCAATGCCTCTCAGGGAGCCGCCTTCAAATTCCACCGTGTGCTCCGTCACAGAAGATCCAGGAATATTTTCCACCGACACATTGTAAAATGCTTTCTTGTCAATGGAAAGTTCCCGCTCTGACAAAACATATATTTGAGAAAATGTCTGGCCGGCGAAAACCTCCGCCTCCACCTCTGCCAGATAATAGACCTTGTTCATATTACTTGTCACGATAAATCCGGGCGGCAATAGCAGCTGATAGTGGGGAGCATTATACTCCGGATAATACTCCGTGATGATCGCATGCTGGTAATCTTCCCTTTTCATGATCTTCAGACAGGTATACGGCATATAATCCTCTTGGGGCCTGGCCGCAGATACCAAAGAAGGAAATAGCAATGACAGTATGCACAAAACAGAAATACAGTATTTTATGCTTCTAAGACGTTTTTTCATGATACCAGTTCCTTTCACAAGACCAAATTACGATTTCCATAATATTATATAAGAATCCCCCGGCAATTTCAAGAAAGGAGGCCGCCCCTGCCATGGATTCAAATGAAAATCCATGGCAGGGACTGCCTCCTTTTTCCTGCTCTTATTCCAAAGAAAAATCCGTATATCCATCCTCTGGTTCCACGTCATAATCCCCGGACTTGTTCTCCTTTTCCTGAGATGCGGCGGGAACCGGAGCCTTCCCGGCCGCAGCATCGGGGGAACTTGTGGGGAAAGGAAGGGGGGTGGACGCCGCCTTTTCTTTCCCTTTGCTGACAGTAAGAAGAACCGCCGGGAGATTTCCTCTGGTAAAAAGAGTGCCGCTGGCAATGCTCTGACGTATGATACGCCCGGCTGCGATCCTCTGGTGATAGACATATACCGTCTCCACTTTGATGGCGGGATCCAGTTTTTTCAATATGCTCCTGGCTTTCTTCAATTTCATATTCTTCACGGAAACCATGGATAATGGGACATTTTCCTGGAACGCCGCAGCATCCTCCGCTGCTTCCCTTCGCTGCGTAGACGCCGGCGATGGAGATACCGGAAGATCGGTCTGCCAGGAAACGGCAGCTTGCTTCTGCCCTGGCATATAGGGCAAAGAAGGAAGGTACCTCCACAAAAGCAGGAGGATCAGCATGATCCCCAGTATCATTATCATGACCGAAATACGATATCTCTGCCTGCCGCTCTGCCTCCAATGCATCTTCTGGATTTTCTTCGCCCTCTCCCCGGAAATCTCCGCTCCCATTACCGTATTTTCCTCTCCCGGAACCGCAGAAAGCATCAGAGCTTCCCTTAGTTTCATCGCACTGGCAAAACGGTGGGCTGGCTGGAGGGCAAGTCCTTTTTTCAGGATGGCAGACTGCCCGGCCGCCAAACCTCCCAGGCCAGGCAAGATCTCATCCTCCCCCTGTTCCATACGCCGGACCGCTTCTTCGGGGGGAAGTCCCGTAAGGGTAAAATACATGGTAGCGCAGATAGAGTAAATATCCGTCCACGGCCCGATTTTACCATTTGGTATGTATAATTCGACAGGAGCATAACCCGCTTTCAGAATGACCGTGTTGGCTTCTCCCTCCTGGGGATTCCATTTGGCTGCCCCGAAATCAATCAAATGGAGCCGGCTGTCTTCTCCAAGAATGAGATTCTCAGGACTGATATCCCTGTGAACCAGCCCCCATTGATGCATATCTCCCACAGAAACCAGCAATGTGGAGAACAGCGTTGTCATTTCCTCGAAAGAAAGCGTGCCCTTCTCTTTCACGATTTGTCCCAATGTAGAACCTTTGATATATTCCATCACAATATAGGCCGTGCCATTTTCCTCAAAATAGTCATAGACGGACACTATACTGTCCAGCCCTTCCAGTTTCCGCAGTATTTTAGCCTCGTCCAGAAAATGTCTCCGTCCCTCTTCAAATTCGCCCCTGGATCTGTCTGAGAAAAGCTGGAGAGAAAGATTCCCCTGTTCCCAAGTGCGGAAGGCAAGACGTTTGGGAAAATATTCTTTAACCGCCACAAACTCCCCTGTCTCTATCCGCACGCCGCCGTATGTAATTCCAAAACCTCCGCTGCCCAGGATCTTCTGTATCGTATATTCCTGTTTCAGGCGGGTTCCCACCGGCAGAGCCCCTGAAGAAGGTTCCAGTTGTTCAGAATAACCCATCATCTTCTACTCCATTTCATGCCCTATTCTTCCCAGGAAAAGGAATGGTCGCAGAAAGCCACGAACACCAGGGAACAATCCCCCAGCGAAATGATATCCCTGTCTTTCAGTGTCTTTCTGTGTTTCACTTCTTTATTATTGCAATAAATTTTCTTATTTTCTCCCGATGCATGCAGAATGCAATTATTCTTTTCAGCATCGTAACGAATGATCCCATGGTTTTCTCTGGAAACCGTAGGTTCCAGCACCAATGCCACATCCATATTACGTTCTCTCCCGATGACATTTTCCCCTTCTCTCAGAGCAAAGCTTTCCCCCAGCATTTCTCCTTCGATACATACCAGCCATCCTACGGTCCTTCTGCAAGGAAACTGCTCTGTCTTGCTCTCATCGGGAAGGATTACGGTATCAACCCACCACTGCCCTTTCCCATAAATATCTTCCCCTTCCTTTTTCCTCTTCTTATTGGTGCAGTAAGGGCAAGATACTAATTTATCTGAATAATAATGGTTGTTTTCACATTGGATCAATTTCATAATAAACCTCATTTCCGCAATAAGCCGCATGCTTTGGGCCGCAGGTGCAGAGCTGCCTATCCCAGTTTAAAAACGGTATCTTTACTCCCAAAAGATAATTCACTGCCTTCTTTCAGAAGATAAGTCTCCCCCGGCAGGAGGCGCCTGCCTCCTACAAACGTCCCGTTTGCTGAATAATCTGTCACTTCATATTCCATAGTACGGGAATGATAGATCAAGATACAATGATATCTGCTCACAAAAGGCAGGTTCACTACAAAATCGGCCTTTTCTCCATCCCTGCCAATAACAATCTCCAATTCCGGCTTAATGCGTACTATAGTTCCCAGATAATCTCCTTTTACGCAGACAAGGGCGCCATAGCTTCTATACAATTGCTGCAGATTCTCTCTGTGAGGAAGAAAGCGTTCTGATCTCCCGGACAGGCGGGCGGCAAACGATTCTGCCACTATCCGGCGATAACGGTCGCTCACAGGCACAGCGACATTGTTGACATATAAATGCCTGGCTGTATACTCTGTCACCATTTCCACCGCCACAAGGTAGCTCTGGTGGCAGCGGACAAAGCTGCGGGAATCCAGTTCTCTGGCAATATCATTCAGCTTCTGATAGCAGACGTAATTGCCCTGACGTGTATAGATCTTTAATTTTCTCCGGCTGCTTTCAATATAATAAATAGAGGAGACCGGGATCCTGTGAGTGATACCGTTAAATGAGATTGAGAGATATTCCGGGGAATATTTCATATCATTAAAATATTTCCCCAATTCCCGGGAAATCTCTGTCTCCGAAACCGGTTTTAAAAGATAGGCAAAAGCGCCGTAGCGATAGCAGTCAAAAACATGCTCCCCGGATGCGGTAATAAAAATAATATCAACCGGCACATTCTTTGCGCAAAGATACTGCGCCACTTCCATCCCCATGCCATTCTGCATCATAATATCCATAAAGAGAAGCTGACAGTCAAACTCTTCCCGGTCGATCGCCTGGATAATTTCCTCCTTGCTCCGGAAGACATGCGACTCCCAGTCATCTACAGAAAATATGATACGGTTGATCATATCATGCAGGTTGTCAATAAAAACCAAATCATCATCACATATTCCTATTTTTATCATCGTTCGTTTCCTCTGTCATACATACATTATCTTACAACATTTTTATGGATTTTGAAACAGTAAATGTTATCCTTCGATTCTATCCGACTGGCCTTTTACCTAACCGGCATCCAAAAATTTCCTCTGTTTCTCAAGAAAGATTGTAACATAGAATCTCCACAAATATCTCCTCATGTAACTTTTAGTTTATTTCATGTAATAAATACTTTCTCACTGCGCCATGCCAAATCTCCTGACGCAACATTGCTTCTTCATACCGCTTCTATCATAACCAGACAAAAGGGCAGGCCAAGCGACCTGCCCTTTTGTCTTCCACATATCCGGAATGTCTTTTTTCTGATCAACCACTTTATTTACAAATGACCTGGATCGTCTTTGTAACCGCCGCCTTTGAATAACCTGACCTGGCCGCTGCCGTGATTTTTACTTTCATCTTATAGATCCCCTTCTTGGTCCTTTTCTTCACCTTGACCTTTCCTGTCTTGGAAATACTTAATTCCCTGCTTCCAGACACCTTCCTGCAGGTAAGCTTTCCTTTTGCTGATGCCTTGATACTGAAAGTTACTGCCTTTCTCTTCAGCTGTGCCGCTTTGACAGTTTTCTTCACTACTTTGACTTTAATGGTCTGCCTTTTAGAGGAAGTATCCTCATCCTCGTCATCTTCCTCATCCTCTGCATCGTCTTCCATATCCAAAGAAGGTTCCGGTGTATTTTGCAATAACTGATTTTCTGATGGCTGAGCAGGCTGCTGCGATGGCTGAGGCGGCTGCACTGTCTGTGGCGGCTGCGATGGCTGATCCGGCTCATCTGGCTGACCTGAGTCACCTGGCTGTGATGGCTGATCCGTATCCCACGGCTCAGCAGAGGGAACAGTTTCCGAAGCCGGTACCGGCTTAATCGTAAATTCTGCGCTTAACGTCCCTTGATAATTTCCAATACCGGTTACTATCACCTTTCCAATCCCCGGCATTTCATTATTCTCATAGTCCACTGTATAATCGATTCCCGAAAGCAATTCCCTGCCGCCTGCAGTCACTCTTATCTGAGGGTATATCGCCTGCCCGGTAGCGGTAACCTGCTCCGGAATACTATCTATCATTCCGCTGGCAATATCCGCAGGTTCGATCGTAAAGGGAGCCTCTTTTGTCCCCTGAAAATACCCTGCTCCGGTAAGAATGATCCCTGCCGTCCCGGCGTTGATATTGTTGCGGTATGAGACTGTATAATCTACTCCCTGAACCAATATATAATCTGCAAAGCTAACCTGGAACTCCGGCGCAGCCTCAGTACCTGTATAAGTCTGAGCGGGAATATCCTGCACCGTGACATCTTCCATAGAAACATTGACATGGAATACCCTGGTCACTGTCCCGGCAAAATTCCCTTTCCCTTCTATTGTAACCGTAACCTCTCCATAACCGGTTATCTTTCCCGATGCATCTACTGCGCTTCCCGAGAAACGGCAGGAATAGTCTTCGCCCTCTGTCAGCGTCTCCTGCTCCCATACTGACTTCATCCAGTTCACAGACAGTTGCGGCTTGATTTCTTTGCCATTATACAGGCAATCCTCCAATTCAGGAATAACCACGTCTTCTGAGTCAATTTGTACCGGATTGATGGTAAAGTTCTTCGTAATGGAACCGGTATAATTCCCTTTTCCGGCGATCGTTACTGTCGCCGTACCTGCCGCCTGATGCCGGGCATAGCTGACATCATAGTCAATGCCATTTCTCAGGGAGGTCTTCACCCCATCCATGGTACGCTGTACCTTTACATTCGGAGTAATAGGATCTCCCGTATAGGTCTGGTCAGGAATATCTGCAACACTGATAGCGGCGTCCTCTGAACTGATATCCAGCGCATCGATCGAATAGGCAGCCTGGATAGAATCCGTATAATTTCCTATCCCTTTGATCGTGATATTAACCTTTCCGACATTCTTCGTTGGTTCCTCCCCAAAGGTAGCGCTGGTATATTCCAGGGTGTAATCCTCCCCCTGAGCGAGGACAAGATCCCCCTCATCCTGCTGATAGGTTACTGTCACCTTCGGAATAAGTTCCTTGCCCGTATAGGTCATGGATTCCGGATCGACAACTACCGAGATATCCGGATCCGCCAGGCTCTTCCTGTTGATGGTAAATTTTCCGGAACATTCCCCGATGGTATAATCCTCATTGACATGCTCCACCTTATACGAAGCTTGCGTTCCTGCATCTTTATTGTTGCTCGCCGTCACCTGATAATGCGATGGCTGCACTGTTTTCTTTCCCGAATCATATGTTACTTCCACTTCCGGCACAATAGGCCTGCCGGTATATGTATACGTTCCTTTCACTGTGGATCGGGCCTTGCTCAAATCATAACGCACCGACACCTTAAATTGAGCCGTCTGTTTCCCATAGGCAACCGTAATCTCCTGTGGCCCTGCGGAGTTCGCATCATATCCGGTAAAGCTGCAGGATGCAATGTCAGCAGCCTGCTTGCGGGTTATCTCCGTGGTGTTCGTTCCATCCGAATGTAATGCCTGTACCGTCAGCTCAAGCCCCTCTGTCTGCAGTTCTTTGGTCTCTCCATAGATATATTGCGTTTTATTCGGAACTTCCTTTATGGCTATGCTTTTAGCGAGATAGTTAAATTTATACTCCCCTGAATCGCATGCCGTGATAACATTCTGGGATTTATCATAGTATGCGTAAACTGTTAAATTTTTGTTGGCATCGAATGCTGAGTCAGAAACAGAATCAGGCTCTCCCAAAAAGGTTGCCGACACTAACTGATTATTATAAAACGCACTATTGCCAATCGTCTGCAGATTCGCAGGAAAAGTCACATCCATTAATCTGCAGCCATAAAATGCCTCCTGATCTATCGTTTTGAGGCCATCGGGAAATTTAACCTGAGAAAATAAAGTAGATTGAAACGCACTATCCTCAATGCTTTCCAGCGTATCCGGAAAGTCCACGCTAGAAAGTTTCGTATGGCTAAAGGCGTCCCTTCCTATTGATCCCAGTTTCTTTGGCAATTGCAAAGAACTGAGACTTTCTGCATAATGGCATTCCATTGCCGGGATCACTGAAACGCGATCTGGGAATTCCAGCTTTTTTAATCCTGCACAATGGTTAAAGTCACCAACATAAGCGCCTCCTTGTCCATTGGCAGAATATAAACTCAACGGCTCGTCCCCATCTTCAAAGATAACCTCTGCCAAAGAGGTACAGTTATAAAACGTCCCTACATCAAATCTGTCCGGACCTGTCGCACCAATACTTACCACAGAACCCGGGATAGAGATCTTTGTCAGGGCAGTCTCTGCAAAGGCCCCGCACTGGATTGTCTGCAAGGCGCACATCCCTTCCTCATCTTTTTCAAACGTAACGGAACTCAAAGTAGAACCGCGGAATGCATCCTGGCCGATCGTGATCACTTCTTTTGGAATCGTGACCGATGAGATCCTGGTGCTGTTTTCAAAAGCCGAATATCCTATTTCAACAACATTCAGCCCTTTATCCTTGAAAGGCCCCGCTATGTCCAGGTTTCCGTTATCAACATCACCCTCAAATTGCGTAATCGTGACATCGTTTGGCTTCTTGTCATCCCTTGTATAATAAAATACTCCTCCTGTATCCGGAACCAGCGTTTCCGTTGGCTCCTGGGTCGCTGCTGCTGCGCTCTGCACCGTCTGGAGCTTATCTCCCGGATCCCCGGGTAATAAATTCCCTGGAAACGGCACAGGTCCCAATGCCAAAGACAATGACAGCATTACGCTTAATAAGACTCTTACTTGTCTCCTCATCTTTATTCCTCCTTACATTAATAAAAAATTGATGAATGATAAAGTTATTATAGCAAATAAAAATCTTGAGATTCTGCGCGTGTAATAATTATGCCCTTTGATGTAAAAATTAATTGCCGGCCCTATTTTTCTGCGCCGGCCCGCCAATGAATTTGACAGAAATGCAAGAATGCTCTATATTCAAAAGAAATATTAAGAGAGATCATGGGTACCGCGAACGGGCAGCCCCTTTCACAGAAATGAGGAAAATTATGACTTTAAAACATATCCGGGTCTTTGTCACAGTTTACCAGGAGGAAAGTATCACCCGCGCCGCTGTACGGCTGGGAATGACGCAGCCTGCTACCAGTCTGTCCATCAAGGAATTAGAAGAATACTACGGCACGAAGCTTTTTGAACGCAGCGGCCGGGGAATCCGTATTACAGAGGCTGCCTCTCATTTATACTCCCATGCGGCCCGCCTTATGTCCCTGTATGATGAATTAGACCAGGAAATGAAAAACTGGAATACCAACGGAAGGCTCCGTATCGGCTCCAGTATCAGTATCGGTTCCTGTATCCTTCCCAGCCTTATGGTGCGCTTTTCCAAGAAATATCCAGACCTGGACCTGTATGTAAAGGTGGACAGCTCTGATGTTATCGAAAAAAACATTTTGGAAAACCATCTTGATTTTGCCCTGATCGAGGGAACGGTCCATTCTGATAATATCTATTCTGAAATCTTTCTGAATGACGAACTCATCCCTATATGCAGCCGTTTCCATCCTCTTGCAGGCGCTGAAAACGTAGAACTGGAGAGCCTGAAGAACGAACATTTTCTCATGCGGGAAAAGAACAGCGGGACCCGGGAACTGGCAGAAGCCAATTTTGCATTAAAGGATTTCCATATCAAACCTGTCTGGGAGAGTACCAGTACAGCGGCCCTGATCAATGCCGTTGCCGCCGGCCTGGGCATTTCTGTCCTTCCCAAACGAATGCTTGAGAAACAGCTGCGCATGCATCAGATATTCTCCTTCTCGATTCGCGACCTGGATCTGAAACGTCATTATTATCTGGTTTACCATGAAAAGAAATACATTTCCCCCGTCATGCAGGATTTCTTCGACATGATAAGGGAAATGTCTGATTCACAATCCAACTAGCGCAGCGGGATTGCTTTTATCGTCCCTATCCCTTGACTGCACCCGACAGCCCATCCGAATAGCAGCGCTGCATCACCAGAAACAAAATGCCGATGGGGATGGATACGCAGACTGCTCCCGCTGCAAACCGGGTATACCACTGGTAGATATTTTCCTTCTCCAGCATATTCCAAAGGCCGATAGCTACTGTATAATACCGGGCATCTGTTCCAATGATCACCCGGGCCAGCACGAAATCGATCCACGGAGCGATAAAGGCCGTCAATACGGTATATACGATAATGGGCCTGGACAAAGGGATGGTCACCCGGCGGAACACATCCCAGCGAGTCGCCCCATCAATATAGGCCGCCTCATCAATACTTCTGGGTATCGTGTCAAAAAAACCTTTTGCAATATAAAATTGCAGGATCCCTGATCCTCCGGCGTATACCAGCACCAGCGACACCAGCTTCAAGACCCCTTCCGTCATTCCCAGGCCCTTTAAGATATAATAGATGGCAATCATAGCCATAAACCCGGGAAACATTCCCAGGATCAGCGCGATATTTAAAAACAGTTTCCGAGACCGGAAACGAAGCCGGGACATGACATAGGCAATCGACACAATGAAGAAGGTGGACAGGACACAGGAAAATACCGCCACCCCCAGCGTGTTGCCAAACCATCTGGGGAAATTAAACACCCCCGTCTCAGTAAAGAGCCTGGTATAATTTTTCACTGTCCATGCATCTGGGAAAAAGGTACTGGAATAGGAACCCTTTCCCGCCCGGAAGGAGGTCATGACCACCCAAAATAATGGAAAGATCCATATCAGGGAAAGAAGGGCCAGAAACAGATGCACTGCCAGATTTGATATCCATTTCTTTCTTCGATAATTACTCATCTTCACTTATCCTTTCTATCTTGATTATGCCCCGCCTTCTCCTGGCAGGGAGATTCTCCCGCGCCTCCTTACTGGAAGCCTTCCTCGTTCTTCAGGGCCCCTGATTTCTGGTAAGCCAGCAGGGAAAATACTGCGGACAGAAGGAACACCATGATAGCGATCACGGCGGCATAGTTATAATCCTTAAAATCCATTGTCAGCTTATACAGCCAGGTCACCAGAAGATCGGTCTTCCCGGCCGTTCCATTATTATAGCTCATTGTAGCAGGGGCGCCCTTAGTCAGCAGGTAGATCACATTAAAGTTATTGATATTGCCGATAAACTGAGTGATCAGGTAGGGTGTGGTCACAAAAAGCATATATGGCAGCGTAATCTTAAAGAACTGGACCAGAGCATTGGCGCCATCCACCCGGGCAGACTCATAGAGCTCTTTCGGGATATTTTGAAGGATGCCTGTCACCTGCAGGAGGGTATAGGGTACGCCGATCCAAAGATTTACCACAATGATCGTGATCCTGGCCCAGGTTACATCTGTCCAAAATGGCAGGCCCCCATTGATCAGCCCCAGCTGACGAAGCAGGACATTGACCGCCCCCTCTGGCTGGAGCATGGTGCGGATGACCAATAGGGAGACGAACTGGGGGACGGCGATGGACAGTACCAGGATAAATCTCCACATTCCTTTCCATCTTGTATCTCTCCGGTTGATAATGATCGCCAGAATCATCCCCAGCACATAATTTAAAAAAGTGGCGAAGACAGCCCAGACCAGGGTCCAGCCTAATACATGCCAAAATGCCGTTCCCAGCCCGCTGGAGCTGTCTAATAATTTCCGGAAATTATCCAGCCCAACCCAGGTAAAAAGCCTTCCCGGGGACTGGTGGTTCCTGTCATAGTTCGTAAATGCAATCGCCGCCATGAATAGCAATGGCAGGACGGTAAACGCAAAAATACAAAGGACCGGACCGGCCAAAAGCAGTTTGTGAAGATTGCTGTCCAAAAGGCTGGCCAGATCCTCGCGGAAGGCTGGAAGCCTCCTCCCCTCCTCCAGCCATATCTGCGCCTGATATGCAGATTTCAGGGAAGCTCGCCATAACAGGAAAAAGGCGATCACGATAAATAGCGTCAGCAGCCCATACAGGAGAATAAGCATAGAATTGTCTCCCATCGTATATTCATATACCTGCTTCGCCTCGTTGAATACCTCCCCGCCTTCATTAACTCCCAGCGTGCCCAGTCCTGCCAGCAAGCCCATCCCTCTATAGGCCATGAACAAGAAAAATACTATTTCCAGAGCCAGAAATATGAGTCCTTTCCCCACCTGTTTCCGAAACAGATTTCCTGCCCCCATGAACACTGCACTGAGACGGGTGAGCCCATCACCCTTTTTCAATGCGTTCTTCACAGAAATGCTCCCGCTGTTTTGATTTTTATTTGCCATAGGACATTTCTCCTTCTCTATATTCTACAATGCGTGCCTCCCCAGGTACTGCCGCCTGTTACAGGCCGTTGCTGAGAATGCCTCTCACCATGTCTTTTGTCTTCTTTTCTGCATTTTCTTCTGTCACATCCCCCTGTATGATCTCTTTTCCCATCGTCTCTGCAGGCGTCCAATAGCTCCCCATTTCTTTCAGCAGCGGCTGTACCACAGCTGCATTGGCGATTTCCAATGCCTGCGCCTGGATCACCTCATCCTTTGCCACCTCTTCCTCTTTTGCCAGGTCTACATGGATAGGCGCAATATCTCTTGCTTCAAAACGGATCCGCTGGCATTTTTCTCCCGCCAGATATTTCGCCAACGCCACCGCTACTTCCTGATCCTCACATCTGGGGTTTACGCCGACAGCCTTGCTTCCGGCGAAAGATTTCATCTGCCCCTCCCTGCCATTAATCTTCACAGTAGGAAGCTGTGTAGCGCCAAAGTTCTTTCCCAATGCATCCTGGATGGCCTTGGCGTCCCAGGAACCAGAGCAATAGGCTCCTAATTTCCCATCCTTAAATTTCGCAATACTGCTTCCCTCTTTTTCATTGGAAAATTTCTTGCTCTTCGCCATTTTGACCATATATTTTGTCGCTGCCACTCCATTTTCATTGTCCCAGTCACAGCCTGCTTCCGCATCTGTTCCATCCCCGAACAGGCTTCCTCCCCCGGCATAATAAAAGGCCTCGATATACCAGCTATTGTCTAAGGGGAAAGCAAAATTAACCACATCCTTCCCCAGATCCTTGTCCAGCATAGTATCCAGGGATTTTACTTCTTCCTCCGAAAATTTGCTCTTGTCATAATACAGGAACCAGGTATTGGAGGTATAAGGGATCCCATAAACATCCCCCTGGTAGACTACAGAATCCGCCATTGCTTTCTCATTATTGTTCCGGATCTCCTCCACGGTAGTTCCTCCCAGCTTGGATAAAGCGCCCGCTTCCACCAGGACCGGGATCTGATCATTCGCATACATATATACATCCGCAGCGGCATCCACATCTTTGGTTACCACATCTTTCGCATCTCCCTCAGAACACACGCCGTATTCAAAGGTGATATTCCACTCCGGATGCTCTGCATTAAAGGCTTCACACATTGCCTTCAGGATCCCCTCGTCATATCCCTCCAGCTTTGCCTGATCCTCCTGGGGCCCCCAGACAGTCAGCGATACATCCCTGGCCTCCTTCTGCTCCCCACTGCTGTCTTCCGCATTATTCCCCCTGGTATCCTCCTGCGCCCCGGTATTGCCGCAGCCTGTGGCCGCCCCTGCAGTCAGAGCCGCAGTAAGCAGTATTGCCCATATTTTCTTTATTTTCATAATAGCCTCTCTTTCCACCGGTTCTATCCCGGCAAACATTATTTTCCTTTCATGCTATTATTTAAGATTCCCAGGTTTCTCTGAAATATCAAAAAAATAAAAAAGAACCGACTTAACGGTTCTCTTTGCTCTCCCATATTCTCCCTGGCATGAAACATACTCAGCATGGGAATCGCCCTGCCCATCTTTTCTCCAGTCCCAGCAAATATCTTTTCGCAGGAAGGCCTCCGCCAAATCCTGTCAGGGAGCCATCTGCTCCAATGACCCGGTGGCAGGGTACTACGATCATTACCGGATTGTGGTGGTTCGCACCTCCTACCGCTCTTGCCGCCCTGGGATTGCCTATCTGCTCTGCCAGCTCTCCATAACTTCTGGTCTCTCCATAGGGAATCGTCTGCAGGGCCGCCCATATTTTTTTCTGAAAGTCCGTTCCTTCCAGATATAGCGGCAGATCAAAGGAGTACCGTTTCCCTTGAAAATACTCCTGCAGCTGGCAACATGCCCTGGCCAGCAGCGGCGTTTTCCTGTACCTGCCTCCTGTCTCCTGCCATCTTGCCTGCATAGAAAGCCCGGAAATTTTGCCCTGTTTCTCTTCGATCACAAGAACGCCAATAGGGGAATCCTGATATTTATAATAATAGTGGTCCATTTTATTTGAATCCGCCTCCCTTATAGACTTTCCCTGCCGGACAATTGCAATCCCCTGCTACTCTGTAAAGGCTGACTACGGCAATTTCTCTTATCAGCGGATCACCTTAACCTTCGGGTCGCATGCAAGTTCATAGACCTCTTTGTTATTTTTTAAATTTAATTTTTTGATCTTATTGTTAGAACACCACAATGACTCCAGTTTTTTATTTTTGCTGAGATCCAGTTTTGTCAATTGATTATCCATACATTCCAGGATATCAAGCCTTAGGTTATGTGTTACGTTTAAGGCCGTCAAGTGAGTCCCATTGCAGGATAAGGTTTCCAGTTTTTTATTTTGGCGCACATCCAACTCTGCCAATCGATTTTCATCGCACGACAAGTCTCTTAGCTCCAGATTTTGACGTACATTTACATCCGTCAAAGAATTATAGCTGCAATCTAGTCTCCGCAGCTTGGAGAGCATTGATACATCCAATGCAGTCAATTGATCCCCACTGCAATTCAATTCCTTTAACGCTGTATTTTGGCTGACATCTAACACCGTCAGGAAATTAGCTGCGCAGTCTAAGTCTCTTAAATTTTTGTTCCTGCTGACATCCAGATCCACCAATTTATTGCAAGAACAGTATAATCTTTTTAACAATAGATTGGAGCTTATATCCAAATCAGTCAGTTTATTATCATTACACCACAGCTCTGTCAGCTTTGTCTGGGAAGCGATATTTAGTTCCTTTAACCTGTTTTGCTCGCATCCCAAGGAATCCAGCTCAAGATTATCCCGCACGTCCAGCGAGGTTATCTTATTGCCGCCGCACGCCAACTCTTTTAGCTTTTTATTATGAGAGACATGTAACGCTGTCAGTTTATTATATTCGCAATCAATATATTTTAATTTTTTATTCTTACTTACGTCCAGTCCTGTCAGCCGGTTCAGATGTACGTCCAGGGTCTCTAAACAGGGAAAACCGGCAAAAGAAATCTTTCCTTCTAATCTGTCATCATATAAGGAAATGCCGATCAAACGTCCCTGGTCATTCCAGCGATAGCAATGGGCGTTGATATCTGTGTGAACCCTTGCGCCCCGTTTACGTTGTTTTTTAATTATTTTTTCCAGGGCAGCCACATCGGCGGCATTTTTTTTATATGTCACTTTAGCCTTAGCGCGGCAGAGCGGACAGGGCAATAATGATCCTGCGATCAAAATAAGGACAATGCCAATACATAAGCTCCGTTTGTTTTTCACTTCAACACCCCCAGTAAACCAATCTCTCATTCCTTATCTGCTTTCTTCCTGTCAATCCATGCCTCAAGTATACCACAGAATGTTTCTTCTGTCATTTTTTCATAAAAATAGACAGCTGCAATAATCGGGAGCAGGGCAACGTATACCAGCCTGAAAATATAGAATATTCCTATATCCCCATATGTGTCATCCGGCAGAAAATCGACATATGATAGGGTAAATACATTTTATAAGGAGACTATGATGAATAGACTAAACTTCTTTAACAATAACAACAATAATTGTTGTTATCCTGACGACCCTTGCCAAAACGGTCGTCAGTTCAATTCCTGCTGCGATGAACATCATAGTCCCTCCTGCAATACAAATTGCCCTCCGAGACCTCCCGGACCTCCAGGGCCTCCTGGAATGCCTGGACCTATGGGGCTTCAGGGCCGGGCCGGCTGGCGGCATATTGGGCTTTGCCGATTTCTATGCATTGATGCCGCCGGATAACGCTGATAGCGTTGCCCCCGGCACCGATGTCAGTTTTCCGGAAAATGGATCGGTCAGTGGTACCGAAATCACCCGCCTTACTGATGACTCCTTCAATCTGGCGGCCATCGGCACCTACCAGATCTTTTTTGAGGTGAATGCGAATCAGGCAGGACAGCTGGTACTGACCTTAAACGGTGTGGATCTGGATTACACTGTAGCAGGGCGGGCAACCGGCGCCTCTCCGATCATAGGAATGGCTCTCGTGACTACTACAGCTGCAAATTCTGTTTTGACTGTACGTAATCCGGCCAGCAATCCGGCAGCATTGATCATTACACCTAACGCCGGCGGCACACGTGCCGTTTCTGCCCACCTGATCATCACACAGATTCAGTAAAAATATCCTTTTCTGTTAAAAGGAGCAATCAGAAAAAACCAGGCTTCTCCCGGGATACCTTCCATGTTTCAAAACAAGTATCCCAAAGAAGCCTGGTTCTTTTCATCAAAACAGAGTCGACTGGCTGACCTCAAATATCGCATAATCTCCTGCTGCGTGCGATATTGGGATTGCAACGCCTATATGATCCGGCGTGCGGTATACGTCTATCTCTTTCCATTCCTGATATTCTCCCAGCAGCCCTTGCCCCAGCTTCCGGCACAATTCCAGGTAACCAACATTCCTGATCTCTCTACCCATTCCATCCAGAATATATTTCTCCATATCCTTGTAATACTTCTCAGGCAAGATTTCCCTGTTAGGGATCTTCCTCTCCTTTTCCAGATCAAGGTTGACCGTATAGCTCCATCCGGCAGGATGAACCGCTCCTTTCCACATCCCCTCTGCTATCACCAATATACTGAGACTGTCTCTTCCGGCATATTTTATAATTCCTTTATATTCCCAGATATTTGCCTCTCCTGATTTTTTTCTCTCTTTCGGAGATCTCCAGCTGAAATCCTTCCGGACCTCCTTCCGGATCATTTCATTTAACCGTTCCTGTTTATCCTGATCCTCCATATTTACCAATTGTGGTATTTGGACAGAATATCCGTACATTTTCATTTTAGTCTGCCGCAATCCATACCCCAGCCAGAATTCTTTGTAAGACTGCTCCAGAAGGGGATAGATCTTTTCAGCAGTCTCCTCCTGGGTAGGGTTCTCTTTTCCTCTCAGGGCCTTTTTCATCTCTTTGGAAGAAATCCAGTGGATATTTACAGACATTTTTTCACATTTGGGATAGGCTCTGTCCCCAAAGTAATCCTGATCAGGAGTAAACCCATCGCTGGTAATCCCGCCGCTGATCTCCTGCTCCTTTCCCTTTTTGGTATACTGGTAATAGCTATATTTATGCTCCTGTTTCTTTTTCTTCCAGATCCCCATCCGGTATCCCAGCTCCTGAGAGGACACACGATCATCCAGCAGTGTGAGGGAATCGACAGAATATATATTATCAGCGGCGCCGCCAGCCGATGCAAAATCGCAGGTTATATAGTGATATTCTCCTGTATCCGTATCATGGTATACGGTATGGATCCCGTCTACAATATCATCCTCCGAAGCTTCCCCATAACTCATACTGCATTTCTTTAGCTTTCCGGAAGCCATATCCGCCAGATAAAAGGTACTATACGTAAATCGTCCTGTTCCCTGTTCCCCGGTGGAGACAAGCAGCTCCAGATCACCATTTTGATCTAAATCTGTCACCGCATAATAGGACGTTGCGCCGTATTCAGACAGCCACTCTTTTCCATGGGCGGCAATCATCTGTATCTGTTCTGTTCCGCCGGCGGCTCCTGGTCCATCCTCCTCATGGCCTTCCAGCTCCTGCGCCGCTCCTTCCGAAGTTATCTCTCTCTTCTCAGACGTATCCGGGCGGAAGCCCTTCTTATCACACCCGGCCAAAAGCAGCATACATCCCATCAACAAAACCACTTTTATAAAAAAATGCTTATTTCTTTGCTGTTCCCTGAATCTCATCTTTTCTCTCCCGTGCCAGCCTTAGCCCTGCTTCCTGCAGGGAATCTTTTTATCCGACTGCAGGATATGGTTGATCAGCCACCCCAACAAAAATTCAATCAGGCTTTCCAGATATTTCCGGGGATTATCATCGATCTTCTCAAAATCCACCTCTTCTAATCTGTCGATAAAGGCCTCATGGGCCCTTTTCTGTACTTCGTAGCCCTCATAACCGATCTCCCGCATATATTCCTCTTCATCGGCAAAATGATATTGTGTATACTCCTTTAATTCCTGTATAATTTCCAGAATCTTATCATATTTTTCTGCAACCGCCCCGGACCTGATCAATTTATTGGCACGTCCTGCGATCTCAAATAAAATTTGATGTTCCCGGTCGATCACATCAATTCCGGTCAGATATTCTTCTGTAAACTCGCAGGGATTCTCCCGAATCATCCACTCCTCTAAAGGCGGCAGCTTTCCGATCAAAATATCGCTGCCGATAATATGATGATACAGCCATCTTGCCAGAAAATCCATCAGCTCCTCTAACATCTGGCACTGCTGTTCTTCTCCGTCAATATTCTTCACGACAAGCTCCATGAGCCTCTCCCGGAAAAACATGTGCTGGGAACGCTGCAGGATCAGCTCCGGATCCCGAAGGCTCTCCATATATGCTTCTTCATGGGCAAAGTGCTGTTCGGCATAATCCTCCAGCTCCTGCAGAAGCTCCTTAATATCCGAATACTTATCCTCCCTGTAGTCATTATGTAACATATCCATCCCTTTATTGATCAATTCAAACAAATGGCGATGTTCGTTGTCAAGTTCCTCCATCCCCAAAATACAATCCTCTGTAAATTGAAACATAGAATTCCCTCCTCTTCCCTGTTCCGGCTTTTAAATACTGTAATTATAGCAAAAATAAAAATCTCCATCAATAGCAAAACCGATGATATCCCTGTTTATTTATTCAAGGAAGCTGTCTGGATCAAATTTTTCCATGGCCGAGCCCTCTGTACGGATGTCTGCCAAGCGATCCAGCTTTGTATTCTGCATGAACTTTTCTGTATTAAAAAGCACCAGTATATCCGTGATATCTTCGTATTCTTTCAGTATCTTCCCAATGGGAAGCTTTCCATACCGATAATCGATCATGACAATCTGGTCATAATCTTCTGTCAAAAAGGGGACAAAACAATTGGCAAAGGAATCCTTGATCAAAAGAAGTTTCTTCCCGGTCCCGGCCTTCGTAGTCACATCGATCTTAAAAGTATTTTTAGAAAAGAATACATTATAGCGGTTAAACCCTTTCCTGGCCTCCTCCGGAAAGTACAGAGAATCTCCTTCTGTCTCCCCGTCATCCATACTAATATGAATCCCATCCTCATCGGGTACATGAAACAATTCTACTCTGTCTGCCTTCCCCCTTATGTGGGCTTTATTATATGTGGTGCCATAAAAATCGGTAAACGCCGTTTCCCGGCCGTAATGCTCCAGCGGCCGGGGGACTGCCTGTCCTGTTGCCTCCGCCCATGCCCGGTATGCATAGTAAGCGCCAAGAGTAGTCCAATGATGATCCGTGCGGTAATAAATATACTCCTCCTGATGGCTTTGCAGCGTCTCCTGCAGATCCATAAACGCCACCGAAGGCGAAAGGCGCCTTTGCAATGCCGTTATCACATCTTTGTTCTCTGGAACAGGAGCAAATGCAGGCAGCCTGTTGGACAGCGCCTGCGCCTTGGAAGGGACCATCAGGCAGCTAACATGCCCTTTCCCATAGGACTGCGCCATATTGTTCAGAAAGAAAGACAGATGTTCTATATTCTCCTCTGCCTGCTTTTTCTCAAAGGCTGCTTCCTCATTTTTCTCCAGCAGATACCCATCCTTCCCAATATAAACCCCATTAATTTCTTTATTGCCTACTGTCCTTTGCATCAGGCTGGAAAGATCCACCCACCGATCCCGGAAGGGAAACTGGTCGTTCAGGTATGATTCATATTTCTTCTGATATTTCCCCTTCAGAAATTTTTTCTCTGTAAAAACAGGTTTCTGCTGCAGGCGGCGATTTTCCACAATAGAATAGGATTTATCCGGCAAAAGGAAGGTAGCCAGAGTACAGGCAGCTAACATAAGGCAAAATAGCAAAATCATCGAAATCTGAAGCTTTCTCATGTACAAACCTCCCCGCTAAAACCGAAAATAAAGAAAAGGATTATAGGATGCATTCACAAGCATCGCCACGCAGGCGACAAACAACGCCATGATATAAAAAATGCAGGCAATCTCTCTCCTTGCCGTATGCTCCGGCAAGAGGTACCGTTCCACCACCCGCTTGGGCCATGACAGCATGGCAAGAAGCCCGATCAGCAGAAGAACCCCCTGGGAGGCCAGAAGATAGCCTGTCTGCCCATTGGCCAGCCCAGCTCCCGCCTGTAAAAACATTGCCTTCAGATAGCCAATGCTGTCCGCCATATCCTGCCATGCAAACAGCGCCCAGCCCAGCATGACAAGTAGCATTGTATAAATATGCTTCAGAAAATCCGGCCATTTGTCCAGGATCCTTTTCCAGAAAAATTTTTCCAGGATCAGGATTATGCCATAGTATATGCCCCAAAGTACAAAGTTAAGATATGCGCCGTGCCACAGGCCAGTCAGCAGCCAGACAATTGCCAGATTCAGGATCTGCCTGCCGGTCCCTTTACGGTTGCCTCCTAAGGGGATATATACATACTCTCGGAACCAGGTTCCAAGGGAGATATGCCAACGTCTCCAAAACTCTGTAATGCTTTTGGATTCATAGGGATAATTAAAGTTCTCAGGAAAGGAAAATCCAAACATACTTCCCAGGCCCAATGCCATATCAGAATATCCGGAAAAATCAAAATAGATCTGCAGCGTAAAAGCCACGATCCCCAGCCATGCGGCAACCGTTGTCAGATCTGATGCGCCCATCCCCGCTGTTTCTTTCCAGAGCAGTCCTATGGGGTTGGCAAGCAAGACTTTTTTGCCCAGTCCAGTCATAAACCGGACAATTCCCCGGCAGAAAAGAGAGAGGGTCTCTTTCCGATGTTCTAACTGTTCTGCAATATCTTTATAGCGGACAATGGGACCGGCAATCAGCTGGGGAAACAGAGCGACATATGCCCCGAAACTGATCAGGTTCTTCTGAACCTTTGCCTGGCCCCGATATACATCAATCGTATATGACATTGTCTGGAATGTATAAAAAGAGATCCCTATGGGTAACGGCAGGCTGAACGCCGGCGCTCCGATCCCCGTCATCCGGTGGAAGATTCCGAGAAAGAAGTCTGCATACTTAAAGACCCCAAGCAAGGTCAGATTCACCACGGCAGACACTATGACTGCAGCCGCCGCCCCTTTTCTCTTCCGGTTCTCTCTGCAATAGGCGGCAGCCCTTCCCGCAAAGTAATCCACAAGGGTGGAGAACAGGATCAATACAACATATACTGGTTCTCCCCACGCATAAAAGAACAGGCTGCCGACAAATAACACCAGATTTCTGCATCTTTTGGGCAGAATGTAATAAGCAGCAAGCATTACTGGCAGAAATCGAAATAAGAATAGTAAGCTGCTGAATACCATATACCGAACTCCTTTATATCATTTTCTTAAGGGCATTCTGTCCTTTGTTGTTATCCTTCTTCCGGGGAGACATCGCGATATACCAGACATAACTTCCTTTTCTTCCGCAGACAGCATTTTTCAATACCTGCCTTTCTGTGGCGGAATAGTCGCTGAGATAATCACTGTTAGAATTGCCTCTTTTGTATTTTTTAAATACTCCTAACAGGCTTTTTGCCTGGGCTGCGCCCTTGGCCTGGATCACGCACAGGCTGTATACCTCTCTGGCATCGCAGACATACTGTATCTTTTTCACCTTACCTCTGGCCGAGGAAGAAAGGGCTCCGCAATCTATCGCATCGACTGACTGATATTTTAACTTTTCACTGCCTCCGGCGGCTTTTAAAGCCGCTCCACAAAGAGCCTTGCAATCTGTCCCGCCTTTGGCTTTCACAGCAGCCGGGGAAAGCATCCCCAGCAGCAGCGTCAGCGTAAATATAAGATAAATCCCCTTCTTTAAACCGTACCTCATAGCTATATTCCTCCTTCTGTCCCTAAAAGATCCTCTATTAACTATATTTATCAGCTCGTTGTCACAGCCATTTATCCAACATTTCCAGGATTTTGGATACCTCTACCGGTTTTGCCACATGGTCATTCATGCCTGCCTCCAGGGCCTTTCGGATATCATCCGCAAAGGCGTTAGCTGTCATAGCAATGATCGGGATCCGGGAAGCATCTTCCCGCTTCAGCCTCCGGATACACTGCGTTGCCTCGTAACCATCCATAACAGGCATCTGGATATCCATAAAAATCAGATCATAATGCTGGGGCGGACTCTGCTCTACCATTTCTAAAGCCGCCTTTCCATTCTCTGCCTGCTCTACATAAATATGGAGGGCAGAAAGCAATTCATTGGCAATCTCCCTGTTAATCTCATTATCCTCTACCAGGAGGATCCGCTTCCCAGAATAATCATTCTGCTCCAGTTCTTCTTTCTCCAGCCCGTTTTCCTTTTCTTCCTGTACCAATACCGACTTGAGGGCATAGACTAAACGTGACCGGAACAGAGGCTTCTCAATAAATGCCTGGACTCCCGCTTCTCTCGCCTGAATCTCTATATCCGTCCAGTCATAGGCAGACAAGATAACAATCGGAATCTCATCCCCTACCTCTTTTCGGATCTCCCGCACCGTCTCGATACCATCTTTCCCCGGCATTTTCCAATCCAGGATCACCACGGCGAAATCATCCTGGGCCTTATGGGCTTCTACTGTCCTTTGAATAGCCTCTTCACCACTTAACACCCACTCTGAATTCATGCCAATGCTTTCCAGGATATCACAGGTGCTCACGCAGGCATTCTGGTCATCGTCTGCCACCAGCACCCGCAGCTCCGCCAGATCTTCCAGATCTTCCATTTCCATTTTTTGCCTTTGCAAATGAATCTGAACGGTGAATTTCGATCCCTTTCCTACCTCGCTTTCTACCTGAATATCGCCTTCCATCATACATACGATATTGCGGGTAATAGACATTCCCAGCCCCGTTCCTTCAATATTCCGGCTGACAGAATCCTGGGCCCGGCTAAAGGGAGAGAAGATGGTCTTGATAAATTCCTTCTCCATACCAATCCCCGTATCCTCGCATACAAATTCATAGCAGGACATGCCATGAACATGTGATTCACACTCCCGGATAGAAAAGGTGATCGTTCCTTCTTCCGGTGTGAATTTGACCGCATTTCCAAGTATATTGACAAAAACCTGGCGGATCCGCAAAATATCGCCGATCACATCTTCATGCTTGATATCAGAAATATGTACTTTTAATTGCTGATGCTTGCTGTTGACCTGGGGCCTGATAATAGTCACAACACTGTCTACCATATCCGCCATGCTAAACGGCTCTTCTGACAGTGTGACTTTTCCACTCTCGATCTTGGACATATCCAGTACATCGTTGATCAAAGCCAGCAGATGACGGCTGGAAATGGTAATCTTCTCCAGGCAATCCGAAAGCCGTTCCTGGTCGTCCAAATGCATGGCCGCCACCGCAGTCATCCCCATAATGGCATTCATCGGCGTACGGATATCATGGGACATCCTGGCCAGAAAATCGGACTTAGCACGGTTGGCCGCCTCTGCGGCTTCGGAGGCGCTTTTGAGAGCCATACGGATCTCCTGTTCCCTCTCTTTGATGGCTGTAACATCCTGGATAGCAAATAAAACGCTAACCGCCCTGCCTTCTTTTCTCTTCAGGCACAGCACGGACATATTTTCCCAGCGGCGGCTGTCGTGGTCAATCTGATACTCATACTGTAAATAAGGTACATCCTCGGTCATGTTTTCCTGCACATGTTCCCTGGATATCACAAAGCTCATTTTTTCTTCATTGTCTTCGTCTACATATTTCGTATCCAGATAACGGACCAGCTCGGAATATTTTCCCTTTTCTGGCGCATCGCTCCGCTTTCCCTCCAAATAACTGTATGTATCATGCTCAAAGTCCACCAGGGCAAACCTGGCAAACAACTGGGGAATGGCATCGACGATCCTGGAAATCTCTTGCTTCTCGGAAATCAGCTGCCTTTTCTGCCATTGATTTTTCACCAGCAGATACAGGATATATAATAAAAATGCAATAACTAGTTTGATCTCCAGCCAGATCCCTACAGAATCCGCCTCTTCTGCCATACCCTTTGTCAATACGGACGGAAAGCTCTGCAACAGCATCCATTCCCCATCCGACAGGGGCGTGATATAGGCGCTCCCCGCCCCATTTGCGCCCTTATAATTCAAACTGGTGGAAGAGCCTTCATTGATCGCCTGCTCCAGCCTGCTCCAATCTTTTGCATAAAGTTTATTTTCCTTTTTCAGACTTTCCAGCAGGTTTTCTGACGGCTGCCCCTCTCCTACATAAAGTATCACCCTGCCGTCCGGTTCCAGCAGATAACTGCTGCCCTGCACTCCAAAATATTTAGAGGCAAGAAGGCCATATATTTTTTCTCCTCTGATGCTTCCGCTCAGCACGCCTATAATTTTGTCTTTATAATAGAATGGGGTGTAAAAGATCAACAGGGGCTCGTCTGCAAGCTTAGAATTGTAAATCACACATTTCCCAGTCTCCCCCTTCATTCCTTGCCGGAAATATTCCTGATCCGCCAGATCCGCTGTCTGTCCGTCTGCCGTCAGGTTTGTCCCATTGGGGGAGATAAACTCCACATCATCAAAAGAAGACCTGTCTGTCATATCCTGCAGTATGTGGGTATCTACCTTGGGTTCCGTCAAAAGGGAGCTGTACAGATGGGCCAGCATTTCTATATTATTCTGCGACACGTTGATCATGTCATTGATCCGCGCAGCAGACTGTTCGGTAACTTCTTCAATGAATTGGTTATTTTGAATGATAATGCGCTGGTTGTTGTCCCGCATAAAGGTAATAAAGGAAAGGATAACAAATATCAGCAATGCACCAATAAATACGATTTCAAAAACAATGATCTTGTTTTGTTTTTTCCGAATAGGCTTCATAGGCTCCCTCCATCATCCATACCTTATGGATGTGTAACAATGCATTCCGCAACACAATATATGATTGTAACATACCATCGCAAATGTTGCAATAGAACAATCTAGCATCTAAATTAATTTCGCTGTCTGACAAGCTATATAGACTGCGGTCTGTAACAGGCGGTCAAAAATAAAACG
>CANPZE010000038.1 GCA_947589315.1 uncultured Lachnospiraceae bacterium
GGGATCTTAGCTCAGCTGGGAGAGCATCTGCCTTACAAGCAGAGGGTCACAGGTTCGAGCCCTGTAGGTCCCATTTAGCGCTTTATGCTATGCAGGTATGGTGGAATAGGCAGACACAAGAGACTTAAAATCTCTCGGGGGCAACTCCGTGCCGGTTCAAGTCCGGCTACCTGCATGAGAAAGAAACTTCGGTGGATGCCGGAGTTTTTTTCATCTTACTATTTCTTTGTGTATTGATTTTCAATATCTGGTGTAAAATTATAAAAAAACAGCCGATATACTAAAAAGAGGAAAAGATGTATGTCTATATTGCAAAGGAGGGCAAAGTTATGGACAAAATAGGAGGTTACAACGTATACCAGGACAAATATTACAATAACAGAACGCAGGGGAAAAAAGAAAAGGACAGAATTGCTGCGTCCAGGTTCAGGGAAATGGAAGAGGATACTCAGGTACAATTGAGTGACAAAGCTAAGAAGCTGCTTCAGGAACTGAAAAAGACCTATGGAAATATGGACTTTATCATTGCGGATTATGAGACGGAAGAAGAAGCGCAGGCTTATCTATCCCGGGGAACCAAGGAATACAGTGTGTTGATCGATCCGGCATTGTTGGAGGAAATGGCCGCAGATGAGGATACGAAGGCAAAATATATCGGCATCATTGATGGAGCTACCGCCAAGCTGTCAGAGATGAAGGATTCCCTGACAGATGAAGAGAAGCAGAATGTTACCCATCTGGGGATCTCCATTGCAGATGACGGCACGGTAAAATATTTTGCAACTTTAGAAAAGATGCGGGACGATCAGAGAGAGCGTTTGGAGGAGAAAGCAGAGGACGATGAGAAGGATCCGAAAAACGCCGAGAGAAGGCGGGGAAGAGACAGGATACCGCCTCATTACGAAAAGAAAACTACTGTTATGGCAGATACGGTAGAAGATCTTCTGGAGCAGATCCGGAATGTAGATTGGAGCAGCGTGAAGGCGCAGGAAGAAGCAGGCCCGGGAAGCAGGTTTGATTTTAGCGTATAATAAGGAAAGGCTTTTGAATATTTAAGACAGGGAACTTTCTTTGGGTTATTGCATAAATTGTTAATGCAATGCAGCCGGAAACCGATAGGAATTGTGAATAATTTGAAAATATTATGTAAATTATTATCATATAGGGTTTCTTTTTGGTTCAGGATATGTTACAACTATGCAATGAACTGAAAGACAATTCCTTAAGGTATTCCCCGATAGGAGATTACACAGGCAATTGCCGGTATAACCAGAGAAAGGAGAGATTATTATGAGTGAGAAGATACCAGTACGCTTTCGGGATATAAAGGATGTAAACAAGTTTGTGGACATTCTTTCTAAATTCGAGGGAGATTTTGATCTGTATTGTGGCAGATATTGTGTAGATGCAAAGTCGATTTTGGGGATTTTGACAATGGATCTGCGGAATCCCATGTTTATCCGGATGAATTGCAATCCATCGGAACAGCATGAGGTGATCGATACATTACATGCCAATGCATTGGCGTAAGCTTAGAATGGGGTAGGCAGGAGTATGGAAGAAAAAGGCGGATTCATGCATATTGATGGGGCAACTGCAACAGAGATCCAGCAAAAGATGCCGGAAGAGAATAAGCTATATGATCTGGCAGATTTGTTTAAGGTGTTTGGCGACTCCACCAGGATCAAGATATTGTATGTACTCTTTGAGAATGAAATGTGCGTGTATGATATTGCCAGCATCCTCAATATGACGCAGAGTGCGATATCCCATCAGCTGCGGACTCTGAAGCAGAACCGGCTGGTAAAGTTCCGGAAGGAAGGAAAGAATGCATTATATTCTCTGGCGGATGAGCACGTTTTCACGATATTGCGCCAGGGAATGGAACATGTGGAGGAATGAAGGCATATACTGTGAGAAAAGCCTTGGCCGGAGAAATTCTGCGGCGCAGCATGGAGCCTGGATATGGGACAATATCAGAAAAGGATCATAGATATCCACAACAAAAGATATTCTTATCAGGATATGGAGAGAGATGCTTTTCGCCTGCGGCAACGCTATAGCGGCTTGCTGAAGGTAGAGAGTTTTGGGCAGAGCCGGCAGGGAAGACGGCTGTATTGTATCTGCCTGGGGAATCCGAAGGCCCGGAAAAAGCTTCTGGTGGACGGTGGGATCCATGGCAGGGAATGGTTGAATATTCAACTTTTTATGGCGATCTTGGAAGAGTATTGCCGTAAGTATCAGACAGGGATTTATCGAGGGATACCTTATAGGAGATTATTTCAAAAGGTATCCCTTTTTGTTGTGCCGGTGTTGAATCCCGATGGGGTGCAGATCAGCCAGACCTCCCGTCCCCGTTGGAAGGCCAATGCTCGGGGAATTGATTTGAATCGGAATTTTGAGCCGGGATTTGGGCGGGGAAGAGAGACAAGGCCCGGTTCTCAGGATTATGGCGGGGAATATCCTTATTCTGAGCCCGAGACAAAGGCTTTGTTACGGCTATTGGAGGCGGTAAGACCCTGTGGCGTCCTTAACTATCATGAGGCAGGCCCATTGATTTATTATACCAGCCCTTCTGCTATGCTGGATCAGGTGGCAGGAGTCTCTCATTATCCGATGGTACGGGAGACGGAAGGCGCATATGGCTCTTTCGGCGACTGGCTGGAGAGCAGGGGGATTCCATACTGTACACTGGAGACCTGCAGGGGCGCGGCGCCGGTAAAGCACTGGCAGTATTATGAGACCTGGTATCGAAATCGAAAGGTATGGCTGGCAGCTGCCCTTAGTTTCTGGTGATCTTTCGGATCATAAGGAAGAAAAAATAATTTGTGGGTTGCATAATAGGATGGAGTATGGTATATTATGATTAACAAATGAATAATTGTTCATATGATGATACAAACACAAGAACAACTATCTCGCAGTTCTGGAGGGAAGGGAGAGATCTCATGAAGAAAAAATACAGTATATCTGGTATTGATTGTGCCAATTGCGCAGCCAAATTAGAAGCCAAAATGAATGAATTGCCGGAGGTAGGCCAGGTGGTATTGACCTTCGCCACGGGGCAGCTAAGTGTAGAGGCCGAAGACCCGGATGCAGTTCTCCCTTTGCTGCAGAGCCTGGCGGATAAAATGGAACCGGGGACGGTGATCGCCCAGAGAAGCGGAAAAACCTCTTCCCATTCTCATGGGGAAGAGGGCTGCTGCAGCCATGAGCATGATCATAGCCATGCTCATGACCATAGCCATGATCATGCTCATGTTCATGCCCATGGTCATAAGGAAGACAGCGTCCGGGGAGAAGCTCTGCTGCTTGCAGCAGGGGCTGTTTGCTTTGGGGCGGGCCTGCTGATCAGCTATGTATGGCCGGATCTTCCCTTTGCGGGGCTGGCGGTCTATCTGATCGCATATTTCATCCTGGGAGGAGAGGTTGTCTACACAGCCATAAGGAATTTATTCCAGGGGAAGATTTTTGATGAGAATTTTCTGATGAGCCTGGCTACAGTGGGAGCCTTTGTCATTGGAGAATATCCGGAGGCAGTGGGCGTCATGCTGTTTTACCGGATTGGCGAGCTTTTTGAGGATGTAGCGGTCCGCAAAAGCAGAAAGCAGATCATGGAAGCGGTAGATATGCGTCCGGAGCGGGTAAGACTGTACCAGGAAGATGAGGTGACAGAGTGTGGGCCGGAAGAGATTAAAGTGGGACAGATCATAGAAGTGCGCCCGGGAGACCGGATTCCGTTGGATGGTGTGATTGTCCAGGGGGAGAGCCGGATCGATACTTCTGCTGTGACAGGGGAACCGGTTCCGGTATCGGTGGCGCCGGGCAGCCAGGTGATGTCGGGCTGTGTAAATACGAATGGCCTTCTGCGCATACAGGTGGAAAAGGCGCTGGAAGATTCCATGGTGACGCGGATCCTGGAAGCAGTGGAGAACGCAGCAGCCTCCAAACCGAAGATAGACCGTTTTATCACACGCTTTGCCGCCATATATACTCCCTTTGTTGTACTGTTAGCGGTACTTACCGCATTGATCCCCTCTTTGGTAACTGGCGATTGGGAGCATTGGGTATATACTGCGCTGACCTTTTTAGTTATTAGCTGTCCCTGCGCTTTGGTACTCAGTGTGCCGCTGGCATTTTTCGCCGGGATCGGCGCGGGTTCCAGAAAAGGGATTCTATTTAAGGGAGGGGCTTCCCTGGAAATGCTCTCTGCTGTAAAGGCGATTGTTATGGACAAGACAGGAACGGTAACGGAAGGGAGCTTCTGTGTGACAGGGGTGGAGACAGAAGAATTGTTACGGTATGCAGCCTGTGGGGAGAGGCATTCCACCCATCCGATCGCCAGCAGTATTATGACAGTGGCTGCAGAGAAAGGGATTACAGCCCAAGAGGCGCAGGAGATTGAAGAGATATCCGGAAAGGGAGTAAGGGCTGTTGCCGATGGAAAGACCATTCTGTGTGGCAGCGCGAGATTATTGGAATTGTATTCGGTACAGGGGATCCCTGTTGCCGATCCATCGGAGATACAGGGGACGCAGGTGTATCTGGCTGTAGATGGGAAATATGCAGGAAGATTTGTGATCAGCGATACGATCAAAGAGGATTCTTCACGGGCAGTCAGTGAGATGCGAAGGCGAGGGAAATGGACCGCCTTGCTTACCGGAGACATGCCGGAGAATACTGCTTCTGTAGCGGAACGCATAGGCGCAGATGCATATTATGCCCGGCTGCTGCCGGAGGAAAAGCTGAAGAAGCTGCAGGAAATCCGGCAAAGCCAGGGAGCCGTTATGTTCATTGGGGATGGCATTAACGATGCTCCCGTGTTGGCTGGCGCAGATGTAGGCGCTGCAATGGGAAGCGGCGCAGATGCCGCCATAGAGGCAGCAGATGTAGTATTTATGACCTCCCGCCTGACCGCAGTCAATGACAGCTTGAGGATTGCAGAAGGAACGAAGAGAGTGGCAATGCAAAATGTGATCGGAGCATTGGGGATCAAGGCTCTGGTGATGATACTGGGACTGGCCGGTATGGCATCTATGTGGATGGCGGTATTTGCCGATTCCGGAGTAGCTATGCTCTGCGTATTAAATTCAATCAGGATTTTATTTGGAAAGAAGGAATGATGCGTGGGAGATCAGAAGAGACATAACAATACAGAAGGAGAGGCCAGTGTGGCTTATATCGGTCACAGTGGCTTCTGTGTCCGATTGGGGAAGCTGGTTCTTTTATTTGACTATTATAAGGGAGAGATACCGGAGTTTGATCCGGACAGCCAATTATATGTGTTTGCCAGCCATCGCCATCAGGACCATTTTAATTTTGAGATTTTTAATCTGTATGGACGCTACCGGGAGGTTCATTATATCCTCTCCTGGGATATCGGCAGAAAATATAAGGCTAAATATCTGCAGCAAAAACGGGGAGTGTCCCCGGAATGCTGCAAGGCTATTCACTGGATGAAGCCGGAAGAGGAATTTTCCGATGGCTGGATCAGGGTGAGGACTCTGCCCTCCACGGATGAAGGGGTAGCCTTTTTAGTAAAGGAGCAGAAGGGACAAAAGACCATCTATCATGCAGGAGACCTGAATTGGTGGACCTGGGAAGGGGAGACCCGGCGGAAGTATGAGAAAAGGACGGAGGACTTTCAGTCGGCAGTGGCCCAGTTAGAAGGAGAAAAGATTGATATTGCCTTTCTGCCGCTGGATCCCCGGCAGGGGAAGGAACGCTTTTGGCTGGGATTTGATTATGTGATGCGTCATGTTTCCATCCGTCAGGCCTACCCTATGCATTGCTGGGATGATTTTCGGGTAATAGACCAGCTGAAGGCAATGGAATGTTCCAGCGGATACCGGGACAAGATCGTCTCTCCCATCGATCCATTGTCAATGAGTTGACAAGATTGTATTTTGGTGCTTTCATAAGGGCAGGTATATCCTGCTGTCTCAAAGGGGAATACTGGATAGAAGTATAAAAAAGAAGGGAAGTGGCAAAATATGCCAGGAGTGGTCTTTGAGGGAGGCACCTTCCGCGCAGTATTCAGCTGCGGCGTTATGGATGCGCTGTTGGAAAAAGACATTATGTTTCCTTATTGCATAGGGGTCTCTGCCGGAAGCGCAGATTCTGCTTCCTATATCTCCAGACAGAAGGGAAGGAATTGGCGGGTAGTTGAAAAATACCGTAATAACCACCGTTATGTGGGAAAGCGGAATTTGCTGACTGATAAAAGCATGTTTGGCATTCAGTTTGTGTTCCGGGATATTCCCAATATACTGGAGCCCTTTGACCTTAATGCCTTTAAAGCGTATCCGGGGACTTTCCTGGCAGTGGCTACCGATGCCAGGACAGGAGAGAGCCGGTATTTTACCAAGGAAGATGTGGACTCAGAATATAATGTATTCTGCGCTACCTGCGCCCTTCCGGTAGCCTTTCCGCCCATTACGGTACAGGGGAGGGAGTATTATGACGGCGGATTGTCCAATCCCATACCGGTAGATAAAGCGCTGGAAGACGGAAATCAGAAATTGCTTATTGTATTGACCCGGCCCAGGGGATATCTGAAACAATGCCGCCGTTCCGACCGTTTTGCCGCCAGGGTGGTCAGGAAGAGATACCCCGTGATTGCCCATCAGCTTCTGAACAGATATCAGAAATACAATGCCTCTGTTAAGCTCTGCGAGCAATTGGAGGAGCAGGGGAAGGCTGTGGTCATCCGGCCGGAATATCCTATTGAAAGCCTGGAGAAGGATGTGGAGGTGCTGCGGGAATCCTATCGCATGGGGTATCGGTTGGCGATGGAACGTATGGACAGGATCCAACAGCTTTTTCAGGAATAGGCTTCCCTTTTGGGGAAATATAGTATATAATGGCAATGTTTAGGTCAATATTCATAATTACGATATGGAGGAATGATTATGTTAGTTTCAGCGAAGGAAATGCTTACAAAGGCAAAGGCGGGGAAATATGCGGTTGGCCAGTTTAATATCAACAACCTGGAGTGGACAAAGTCCATCCTGTCGACTGCGCAGGAGTTACAGTCTCCGGTTATTCTGGGGGTATCGGAAGGCGCAGGTAAGTATATGTGTGGCTACAAGACTATCGTAGGAATGGTAAACGGCATGCTGGAAGAGTTAAAGATTACAGTTCCGGTAGCGCTTCATTTGGACCACGGCTCCTTTGAAGGTGCAAAGGCTTGTATCAACGCCGGATTTTCCTCTATCATGTTTGACGGATCTCATTATCCCATTGAGGAGAACATTGCCAAGACGACAGAGCTGGTAAACGCATGTAACATATTAGGGCTTTCTCTGGAGGCTGAGGTAGGTTCCATCGGCGGTGAGGAAGACGGTGTGATTGGCGCCGGCGAATGCGCTGATCCGGACGAGTGTAAGGCTGTGGCTGATCTGGGAGTTACTATGCTGGCAGCAGGCATCGGCAATATCCATGGAAAATATCCGGACAATTGGGCAGGCCTGAGTTTTGAGACTCTGGATGCGATCCAGGCAAAGACTGGAGATATGCCTCTGGTGCTTCATGGAGGCACAGGGATTCCTGCAGACATGATTAAAAAGGCCATTTCTCTCGGAGTTGCCAAAATCAATGTAAATACAGAATGCCAGTTGGCATTCCAGGAGGCTACCCGCAAGTACATCGAAGCAGGCAAGGATCTGGAAGGCAAGGGCTTCGATCCTCGTAAGCTTCTGGCTCCTGGCGCAGAAGCTATCAAAGCTACTGTAAAGGAGAAGATGGAACTTTTCGGTTCCGTTGGAAAAGCATAATTAATAATTAAAATCTGTATCGGACGGGTCTCTGGACCGATCCAGGGCCCTGATGCAAAAATAGTAATTGAAACAGCTTTGCAGCCAATGCTGCAAGGTTGTTTTCATCTAAATAGAAAATATGGGAATATGGCCATAGAAAAAGAGGAGGGACACTATGTTAAAAGGAATTCCGCCGATCCTGTCGCCGGAGCTGCTGAAGGTTCTCTGTGAAATGGGGCACAGTGACCGTTTGGTCATTTCTGACGGTAATTTTCCGGCAGAATCTATGGGGAAGAACGCTATCGTGATCCGGATGGATGGACATGGAGTGCCTGAACTGCTGGATGCGATCCTGCAGGTATTTCCGCTGGATACCTATGTGGAAAAGCCGGTGAATTTAATGGAGGTTATGCCGGGAGACGATGTGGAGACTCCCATCTGGAAGGAGTATCAGGCAATCGTGGAGCGCTATGATACAAGAGGAGCCGATGCCATTGGCAATGTGGAACGGTTTGCTTTTTATGAGGAAGCCAAACAAGCATACGCAATTATCGCTACCAGTGAAAAAGCCTTATATGCCAATATTATGTTACAAAAAGGTGTGATATAATGACAAAACATGAATTTCTTGCGATCCTGCAGGAAAGCCTGGAAGGGAATATTCCGCAACAGGAGCTTATGGATGATCTGCGGTATTATCAAGAATACTTTGAGGGCAGCGGACGGTCTCAGGAAGCGGTCTGTGAGGAACTGGGCGATCCCCGGCTGATCGCCAGGAGCATAATCGATTCCTTTCGGGCATCCAAGGGCCCTATGGCGGACTATTATACCAGACAGGCCCGTGAAGAATATCAGAATACATCCCGGAAGGAACAAAGGGCTTATGACGGAGCGGACAGAGTGAAGGAAGGAAGCTTTGCCCGGGGGCTTCGTTATGCAATATGGATTGGCGCAGGGATCCTGTGCGTTGTTGTCTGCATATTTGCCCTGGGGGTTATGCTCCGCATATTTTTGCCGATCCTGCTGCTCCTGCTTATATTCTGGTTTTTGTTCCGATTACTGACAGATTTCTTCTGAAAATATTGACATACCAGAGAATTCAGTGCTATTATGCCTAATGCGAGTATGGCCGGACAGATGTTTGCGCTGTTGCGGGCTGCGCATAGAAATGAGGAACATAATGTATAAGATATTATGCAAGGATGGAATGGCCAAACGCGCTGAGCTGCAGACGGTTCATGGGACAGTTCAGACTCCGGTCTTTATGAATGTAGGGACAGTGGGAGCCATTAAAGGAGCTGTTTCTACCCGGGACCTGGAAGAAATTCATACTCAGATCATGCTGTGCAATACCTATCATCTTCATGTGAGGCCTGGGGATGATCTTGTGCGGGAACTGGGTGGGATCCGCCGCTTTGCTGCGTGGGATGGGCCGGTGCTTACGGACTCCGGCGGCTTTCAAGTATTTTCCCTGTCAGGGCTTCGTAAAATTAAAGAAGAAGGTGTCTATTTTCAATCCCACATTGATGGAAGGAAAATTTTTATGGGGCCGGAGGAGAGCATGCAGATCCAGTCAAATCTGGCGTCCACGGTCGCCATGGCGTTTGACGAATGCCCTCCCCATCCGGCAACCAGGCAGTATATGCAGGACTCTGTGGATCGGACCACCCGCTGGCTGGAGCGCTGCAAAAGGGAGCTGGAGCGTCTGAACGGAAGGGCGGACGTTGGAAATCCCCATCAGCTTTTGTTTGGGATTAATCAGGGAGGGACTTTCCAGGATATCCGGATCGACCACGCCAAAAGGATTGCCCAGATGGATCTGGATGGTTATGCCCTGGGGGGCCTGGCGGTCGGAGAATCCCATGAGGAAATGTATGAGGTGATCCAGGAAACGGTGCCTTACCTTCCGCAGGATAAGCCTACGTATCTTATGGGAGTGGGAACGCCGGCCAATATTTTAGAAGCCGTGGACAGGGGCGTAGATTTCTTTGATTGTGTTTACCCGTCCAGGAACGGGCGGCATGGGCACGCCTATACTGATCATGGGAAACGTAATCTTCTGAATGCCCGTTATGAACGGGATGAACGGCCGTTGGATGAGGAATGCCAATGTCCGGTGTGCCGGAGATATACGAGGGCGTATATCCGCCATTTGCTGAAGGCAAAAGAGATGCTGGGGCTTCGGTGCCTGGTGACACATAATCTTTATTTTTATAATAAACTAATGGAAGAGATTCGTGATGCCATTGAAAAAGGATGTTATCAAGAATATAAAAAGAAAAAATTAGAACAGCTCGAGGAGGAATCGAAATGAATTTAGTGAGTGTTTTAGCGGCGGGCAATGCAAATGGGGCACAGAGTATCATCAGTATGCTGGTCCTCTACGCACTTATCATTGGTGTGTTCTGGTTCTTTGCCATCCGGCCCCAGAAGAAGCAGCAGCAGGAGCATGATGCCCTGATCACTACCCTGGAGGTAGGGGACAGTATTCTGACTACCAGCGGCTTTTTTGGCGTAGTGATCGATATTATGGAAGATATTGTTATTGTAGAGTTCGGCAATAATAAAAATTGCAGGATCCCCATGAAAAAGGAAAATATTGTGGAAATCGACAAGCAAGGCAATGAAAAGTAATTTCTGCAGGGTCAGGCAGACGGTAGTGGTAAAGGGCAAGCTGTGAAGTTGCCCTTTTTTACATAACGGCCTGATTTAGTATAAGGGGTAATCCCGGACGGCTGCCAGCTTTTCCAAAAAAGAGTATGGGATCTTCATATTTCCCTTTCCCGACCCAAGTTCAATGGCAGGTTTGTTGCTGCCGTGGAAATCGGAACCGCCGCTATATAATAAGCCGTATCTGTCAGCCAATTCCCGGGCGGATTTTTCATCCTCCCTGGTATAGCTGGAATGCATTGTTTCCAATCCTATGAGTCCGGCCTCCTTTAGCCGCCGGAGCAATCCTTCCAGTTCCTTTTGCTCAAGCTTATATTGAAAAGGATGGGCCAGAATGGGAAGGCCGCCTGCCTGGAGGATTAGGGAAACGCCCTCTTCCGGTAAGATGTGTTTGCGGGGAACATAGTAAGGAGTAGAGGGATTCAGATAGAGATGAAATGCTTCGTCTGCATTTTTTACAATATGCTGTTCTATCAGAACCCGGGCAAAATGCGCCCTGGTAACTACTGTGTTGGGAGCGCCGGCTGTCAAAGCTTCCATTGTGACAGGGATGCCGGCTTTTTGGAACCGTTCTGCCATTTCCCGGTTCCTTTGGACACGGCGTTGGACAATCTGGTCTGCGGCCTGCCGGAAGGCCTCATTGTGGTAATCCAGACAGAGCCCGAGGATATGGATGGAATGTGTTTTATCGCTTTTGTAGGCAGTGGTTATCTCTGTCCCTGGGATAACCTGAATAGGGAGTTTCTCCTGCCGGGCGGTATCTATGGCTTCTTCCACGCCGTTCACCGTGTCATGGTCTGTAAGCGCTACTGCCGCCAGTCTGCGCCGGGCGGCCAGGCGTACCAGCTGAGCGGGAGTGAGTGTTCCGTCTGAGGCGTTAGAGTGGGTGTGAAGATCGATATATTTCATAATGCTCCCCTTTCTTTTCTGTATTATCCATTAGTATATCATATTATATCATATTACTGTATACATATAGATAATAAGAACTACTTTGCGCAGCAGCTGCTCAGGCGCTGCGGGGAATTGGGGGCAATCGTGAAAACAAGGAATCTGGGAGTTATGGCGGTGATGATTCTGGGAGTTATGTTTGTGGTATCGGCATTGATTTTAGCCGTTTTGGCGGCTATTGCATGGAAGAGCCAGGTGGGGACAGGGTTTATCAGCGGAGGCGTCATTGCGGCATACGTGATCTCCTGCCTGTTGGGAGGCTTTTCTATGGGGCAGGCAACGGGAAAACACAAATTTTTCTGGGGACTGCTGATAGGAATGGTCTATTTTGGGATACTAACAGGGGCAGGCCAGCTCATCTACCACACGCCGATCAAGGAAGGCATGCATATAGTAAGCAGCCTGCTCATTTGCGGCGTGGCGGGGATGCTGGGAGGCATGCTTGCGCCTAAGGTAAAAGAATAACAGGATGGATGGGGCGCCTATAGAAAGGCAGCAGGAAAGTTATGGAAATTTAAGTACTATAACGCAATCATTTACAGTAATATGGTATAATAATGAACACGCAAAAGCGTGTTCATCTTGGGAGAATGCCGCCACAGGTGGAAGCTGCAGGGGAGGAAAAGGAATGGACGTAAAGGAGAAAAGACATCTGGATAGGAGAAAGCAGATCGAACAAAGTGTGATACCAGAGAACCGTTCCCGGATCATTATGGTGAATGCTGCAGTGATCCTGGGAGTGGTAGTGATTGCCATGGTAATACAGTTGGTCAGCCTGGACCAATTGGGAGGACAGAAGGACAATCTTCAGAGATCAAAGGCCAGTGCAGAAGCAACAAGCTCTCCCAAGCCTCAGGCAGTGCCTTCCTCTACGACAAAGAAAAAGAATAAGAGAATCCGCAAAAATCTGGATACGAACAAACCAATGGTAGCGTTTACCTTTGATGATGGTCCTTATGATGCAGTGACAAAGCAGATTGTTAATGTTTTAGTGAAAAATAAATCCCGGGCTACTTTTTTTGTAGTGGGCAATCGGATAGAGCGTTACCAGGAGGCGTTAAAGTATGCGTATGAGCATGGAAACCAGATTGGCACCCACACATACGATCATGGGGATCTGAGCAAGATGAAGAAGCATCAGATCTTACAGGAGATCAGTCAGTCAAAAAATGCGATAAGAGAAGTGATAGGAGAGGATCCCGGGTTATTGCGGCCGCCCTATGGAACGGTAAATAACAAAATACGAAAATTGGTGGGCCTTCCGATGATATATTGGAGTGTGGATTCCAGGGATTGGCAGAGCAGGAACAAGAAGCAGATTTTGGAACAGTGCAAAGGGATCCAGGACGGCGACATTATTCTGATGCATGACCTGTATCCCACCACGGCTGATGCCGTGAAAAAGCTGATTCCGTCTCTGGTGAAAAAAGGATATCAGCTGGTGACAATAGAGGAATTATTCTATTATAAAGGGATCTCATTAGAGGCAGGGCAGGAGTACCACAGTGCAAGATAGGACAAAAGGTGGGATTTTCCAGCAATGATTTTCCAGGACTTTACAATATATCAATTACTATGTTATAATAAATCTTAGCGTGATTTTTTGGACATACTATAAAAATCACGTAAAAGAAGTAAAGTTAAAGGAGATATGTAGCATGAAGGACAAAAGAAAGGGATTACTGCAGATCATACTAGTTATTGCAGTGATCATATTCTGCGGTTACACTACCCTGGTGGGCCTGACCAAACACCACACGGGAAGCGCACAGAATATCAGACTTGGATTGGATCTGGCTGGCGGCGTGAGCATTACTTATGAGACAGTCAAAGACAACCCTACGCAGACAGAAATGAATGATACCATCCGTAAGATGCAGAAACGTGCTGAGGTATACAGCACAGAGTCTTCTGTAGTACAGGAAGGAAACAACCGGGTTGTTATCGATATCCCTGGCGCAGAGGATGCGGATGAGGTTCTGAAGGCCATGGGAAAAGCCGGAGCTCTGGAATTCGTTGCAGAGGATGATATTACCTTTGATGATAATGGCAAACCTAAGTATGATAAGGTAGTCTGCACAGGTTCCGATGTTAAGAATTCTCAGGCAGGAACGAGTCAGGATACGATGAAGAATAAGGAGTATGTGGTAGACCTGACATTTACGGACAAGGGCGCAAAGAAGTTTGCCGATGCTACGGCAGAGGCAGCCCCTTCCCATAAGAGAATTTATATTATCTATGACGGGGAAATACTCTCTGAGCCTACCGTAGAGAGTGAGATAACAGATGGGAAAGCTCAGATTTCAGGAAGCTTTACTACTTATGAAGAGGCGGACGAGCTGGCCTCCGGGATCCGTATCGGCGCTCTGCCGCTTGAATTAAAAGAGATCCAGTCCCAGGTAGTAGGCGCCCAGTTGGGACAGGATGCCATCCAGACCAGCCTTTTGGCAGGCGCTATTGGTTTTGCCCTGGTAGTAATCTTTATGTTGATCTTCTATCGTTTGCCGGGCCTCGCAGCATCGATTGCGCTGTTGATGTATCTGGTTGTTATGCTGGTGTCCCTGAATGTGCTGAACATTACACTGACCCTGCCGGGAGTAGCAGGTATTATCCTGAATATTGGTATGGCAGTGGACGCCAACGTGATCATATTTACCCGTATCAAAGAAGAGCTGGCCAAAGGAAAATCCGTACAGACCAGTATCAAGCTGGGATTTGAGAAAGCCCTTTCGGCGATCGTGGACGGTAATGTTACCACGTTGATCGCGGCAGCGATCCTGTATCTGAAAGGCTCTGGTACAGTAAAAGGATTTGCTACCACTCTGGCGATCGGTATTATCCTGTCTATGTTTACTGCATTGTTTATCACCAGAATATTGCTGAAAGCAATGTATGCGTTAGGCGTGGATGATGTGAAGTACTTTGGTATAGAGAAGCAGAGAAAGACCATTGACTTTGTAAAGCATAGGGTGAAGTTCTTTATTATATCCGGGGCGCTGATCGTTGCCTGCTTTGCTGTGATGATCTGGAATCAGAGTTCCCGTATAGGCAATATACTGAATTATGGCCTGGATTTCCTGGGCGGCACCACCTATAACATTACCTTTGATGCCGGCCAGAAACTGGATGGGGACCTGAAACGGGATGTGGAAAAGATTTTCAGCGATATCAGCGGTTCCAATGATGTGGTTATCTCTGATGTGTCGGGTGCTAATCAGCTTTCTGTCAAAACTGTGGAAATGACAGATGCGCAGAGAGCGGAACTGACAAGCACTCTGGTAAAGACGTTTGATGTTAAGGAGTCTAATATCCAGTGGCAGAGCATCAGCGCAGCCGTATCAGATGAAATGAAGCAAGACGCCATTGTGGCAGTAGTCATAGCTGCTATCTGCATGCTGCTGTATATCTGGTTCCGGTTTAAGGATATCATGTTTGCAGGCAGCGCGGTATTGGCCCTGCTCCATGATGTATTGGTGGTGCTGCTGTTGTATGCAGTATCTAAGATCTCTGTAGGAAATACCTTTATTGCATGTATGCTGACGATCGTGGGTTACTCCATTAATGCAACGATCGTTATCTTTGACCGGATCCGTGAGAACCTTGGCGGGAAACGGAACAAGGAAGCGATTGCTAATTTGGTAAATGAAAGTATTACCCAGACATTGAGCAGAAGTATTAATACCTCTTTGACTACGTTCTTTATGGTATTCATGCTGGCGCTCCTGGGTGTAGATTCTGTAAAAGATTTTGCGATCCCTCTCCTTGTAGGTATTGTCTGTGGTGCATATTCTTCTGTATGTATTACCGGTACACTGTGGTATTCTTTGAAATGCTTGAGGATAAAAAAGAAGGCGGCATAAGAGCCCTCTGTCTATGCAAAGGAAAAGAATTCCGGGCTTCCGGGATACAATAAATAAATAAAAGGCCAGTGACTGCGGTCTGCCTGCAGTCGCTGGCCCTTTTTAGTGCGCCCGGCGGCGCAATCTAATCGGCGCGGCTCTGTATGGCAACAAAGGAAATCCAGTCTCCCAAAGTATTGCGTTCCAGTATGGTAAAGTGGTTGCGGCGGAGGGCTTCCTCTACGGTCCCTGCTTTTTCTGCAAGGATGCCAGAGGAAATAAAGATACCGCCGGGTTGCAGGAATTCTCCGATATGATCCGACAGCAAGACGATAACATCGGCCAGGATATTTGCCACGACCACAGAAAAAGGTTCTGGATGCAATGCCTTTAAACGGGAACCTTCTTTCAGAATATCCAGCCGGGCCGCCTGGATCCGGGGCGGCTGCAATTGGTTCAGCCCCGCATTTTCCATGGTACTGTCCACAGCGGTGGGATCGATGTCCAGACACAGGGCGGAATGGGCGCCGCACAGGAGGGCTGAGATAGCCAGGATACCGCTGCCGCAGCCGGCATCCAGGATTGTGGTGGTATCCGAAATGTATTTGCGCAGGGAGCGCAGACAAAGCTGGGTGGTCTCGTGGGCGCCGGTGCCAAAGGCAGATCCGGGGTTGATCTCCAGGATGATATCCTGCGGGGAGGCGTCTTCCGGCGCCTTTTCCCAGACTGGCTTGATAATGATATCTTCTGCGATCCGGAAGGTTTGGAAGTTCTCCTTCCACTTATCTTTCCAGAGGGAATCGTCCTCTGTGGATATGGTGATCACGGGCGCGGGAAAGGAAAATTGCTCCCCGAGCTGTTCCAGCCTTTCCTGTAACAATGCCAGCAATTCCCGGTCATTCCACTGCGTCTGTGGAAGTTCCTCATCCCGCAGGGAAGAGCCGGTACTGTAAAACGCCCTGTCTTCTTCTGCGTTCTCTGCTTCTGTATAAAAAGTGACCAGGGCAGAGCCATCGTCTGGCGCCAGGGCGGCCGGAATATCTGTAAACATCTGTTGTTCTTCCTCCGGCGTCAGAGGGATGTTATCCGTGATCTCGAAGCCGGGAATCCCCAATTCATATAAAAGCCCGCTAATGGGATCGACAGCTGCAGTCATCGTGTGAATCTGATACTTTGTCCATTTCATAAGTTCTTTCCTTCTTTCTGCAAACGTAAGCCCTGTTCGTTGTGCTCTATTGGATAATATGATAAACTCATGGAAAATACAAGTACAATAGAAATGTGAAAGAAGAAACGGAAGGACCGGGCATAGATGAAACGATGGGTAATGAAACAATATCAGGCGGATTATGGGAAGATTGCTTCCCGTTATCATATTTCGGAGACAATGGCAGAGGTGCTGGTCAAAAGAGGGCTTTACGACTGGGAGGCAATGGACCGGTATCTTTATCCCTGCCGAAGCCAGATGTATCCTCCGGAGAAGCTGAAAGACCTGGAGAAGGCGGCTGGAATATTGTCTGATAAGTTAGGGCAGGGCAAAAAGCTTTTGGTGATCGGGGATTATGATGTGGATGGGATTGTGTCCACCTATATTCTGGTGCGCGGACTGCAGGCGCTGGGAGGGGATGTGGACTGGCGGATTCCCCATCGGGCCAGGGACGGATATGGGATCCGGGAATACATGGTAGAGGAAGCCTTTGAAGGCGGGGTGGATACAATCATCACCTGCGATAACGGGATCTCAGCCGGAGAACCGGTAAAGCTGGGGAAGAGGCTGGGAATGACGGTGATCATTACAGACCATCATGAGGTTCCCCGGAGGGATGGGGAAGAGATAGCGGTTCCGGCAGATGCGGTGGTCAATCCCAAACAGGAGGCGTGTACCTATCCCTTTTCACAATTATGCGGAGCAGGCGTTGCATACAAATTAGTGGAATATCTGCTGCGGAAGGAGAAGGGCTGCGGGGACCTGCTGGAGCAGCTGCTGGTATTTGCCGGCATAGCTACCATTTGCGATGTGGTTCCCCTGCAGGATGAGAATCGTATCATTGCCCATTTTGCGTTAGAGCAGATCCGCAACACAGGGAATGTAGGCCTGGATTCCCTGCTTAGGGAGCTGGACTATCGGAGGCCGTTGACTGCCAGGGACATCGGCTTTGGCATCGGCCCCTGCCTGAATGCGGCGGGGAGGCTGGAGAGCGCTTCCCAGGGGCTTCAATTATTTCTGGAAAAGGATCCGGATAAGGCGGCTGTCCAGGCGGCGGAGCTGCTGGCCCTGAACAGGGAACGGAAGGAACTGACCCGGCAAGCTGTCTGTGAGGCGGCGGCTCTGGCAGGGGCTGCGGATAGGGTGTTAGTGATCTATCTGGAGGACTGCCATGAGAGCATAGCCGGGATCGTGGCCGGACGGATCCGGGAGCTTTATTACCGCCCTACGCTCATTGTGACCCGGTCTGGAGACTTGCTGAAAGGTTCCGGGCGTTCCATCCCTGGCTATCATATGCAGCAGGAATTAAGCCGCTGCCGGGAACTGCTGGTTGAATTTGGCGGCCATCCTATGGCGGCAGGATTTTCCCTGCTGCCGGAAAGGCTGGATGCGCTGCGGACAACATTAAATGAAAATTGTCAGTTGACTCCGGAACAGCTGACAGAATCGGTCGTGATAGATAAGGAATTGCCTTTGGAAGAGGCAGATCCCAAATTGGCGGAGCAGCTGCAATACCTGTCGCCTGTGGGAGAAGGCAATCCGGCGGCGGTCTTTGCCCGGAGGGGGATCCGGATTCTGTCGGTCCGCATCTGTGGGAAAGAAAATCAGATCGGAAGGTTTCGGCTGCAGGAGGGAGAAGGGATCTATCCGGCAGTAGATTTTGACCTGGACCGTCATGTAAGGAAGGCTTTGGTACGGCGATATGGAGAGGATGGCTGGGAAAAAATGGCCAGAGGGGAGTCTGAACCGCTTTTGGCGGATATTTTGTATGTGCCGGAGCTTAATGAGAAATATGGGGATCTGCAGCTGCGGATCCTGGATTGCCGTTAAGGCCTTTCCCTATATTGTTTGTGGCGGTGGGTAAGAGAAGGGGCTTTCTTCTTTGAAAGATTTAGAATAGGCATTGTTTTTTTCTGGTATTATGTTATGATAGATTTGTAGTGATATGATTTCGGATTTAGAAAGGATAGAAGGTATGGCGGAGGTGTCCTCTATCTCCTCACTGCAGGAGATGCTATATTATCAGTATATGATCAATAATAATTCTACCAGTACCATGCTGAATGCGTTAAGCGGCGATTCTGGAGAGGAAAGCTCCGGTTCCCTGAATATGCTTTCGGCAATGCAGTCCGGCCTATACACTGGGAATCTTGTTTCCGGATTGGGACTGGCAGGGACGGCGGGAGACGATACCAACCTGTTGGCTGCTCTGAACGGGCAGGGCTTCTCCGGTATTCTGGAGACTTATTTGAACAGTGAGAGACAGCAGGCTGCCCAGATGACAGAAAAGCTTTCTGATGTGTTAGAGGAAGCGGCGCAAACAGAAGATACGGGTTCTCTCAGTTATCGTACGGTACAGGAGGTCTATGAATATTTTCTGGAACGATCTGCCTCAGCGGCTTCGGACAGCGGCGCTGCGGCGAGTGTGGCAGGAGCGGCTTCGGATGGCCAGAAGTCGTCTGTGCCGGCGGCAGGAGCAGTGGCAGAGGAGATCACAGAATTTGATTTTGACGGAATAGAAGCGGAAATAGAAAATGGATTGGAGGCCTCCCTTCCTTATAGCCCTATCAATTAAAAGTTAAGATGGGTAAAGTTATAACGGAGAAGCAGCCGATAATAACAGTAGATACAGATACGGCAGATAAGATAGGCCATTAGGAGCATGACAGGGATGCACTGCCTCCAATGGAGGAAGCTTCCGGCGCGTAATATAGTCACCTGCCATATAGCAAGAAAAAATACGATCGCCGGGGCAAAGAGCGTTTCTTTGCGGTAGTGGATGGAAGAAAAGTGATATTGCCGTTTGGTGTGGGGCAGCAGCGTATGGTTTTCCCCTTCCTTTGGCGGCGTGATCACAGAGGCCAGAGCTATGGGAAATAACAGAAAGAAAGCAGCCAGGTAGGCAGGTATGGCTCCTACAGGATAGATGAAAAGGACCAGAAGGAGGATGACCGCTCCCCTGGAGAGCGCCATACTGCGCAGCCGGCAGATCTGGTGGATCTCTCTGCGGATCTGTACTTTGTCAGTGGATGATTGTTTCATGATAGAAGGCCCTCCTCTTTCTTGTTTTGGGATATTTTATCCAGGATATTTTATCCAGGATATTCTATTCTTTCTATAATCTTAATATAGTATGGCGGATGGTTCAAGAAGAAAATGCCTGGCAGAGCGGAGCCTGCCGCAGGAGTATACAAAATGTAAATCTTAAGGAAATTGTACTTTGAATTATCCGAAAATTGGTATATAATAGTAAACGATATGTTTATTTGACGAACAATTGGAGAAAATAATTCAGTAGATGCATCGAAAGGAGAAAATTAGGAATGGTTGGCAGCGATATTGGAATTGATCTTGGTACTGCAAATGTACTGGTTTATATAAAAGGTAAGGGCGTGGTGCTCAGAGAGCCGTCAGTGGTAGCTTTTGACCGGGATAGCAATAAGATCAAGGCGATTGGTGAGGATGCCCGTCTGATGCTGGGACGTACGCCGGGAAATATTGTGGCAGTGCGGCCGCTTCGCCAGGGTGTGATCTCCGATTATACGGTAACAGAGAAGATGCTGCGCTATTTCATTCAGAAGGCATGCGGCAAATCCCGCTTCAGAAAGCCGCGTATCAGCGTCTGCGTCCCCAGTGGAGTCACAGAGGTTGAGAAAAGAGCGGTAGAGGATGCCACCTATGAAGCAGGAGCCAGGGAAGTGGCGATCATCGAGGAGCCTATCGCAGCAGCCATTGGAGCAGGAATTGATATCTCCCGTCCTTGTGGTAATATGATTGTAGATATCGGAGGAGGAACGGCAGATATTGCTGTGATCTCTCTGGGAGGGACAGTGGTCAGCACATCGATCAAAGTAGCTGGGGATGATTTTGACGAGGCGATTGTCCGTTATATGCGTAAGACACACAATCTGCTGATCGGCGAACGTACAGCAGAGGATATTAAGATCAATATTGGATCTGCTTATAAACGTCCGGAGGTAGTGACGATGGACGTCCGGGGACGGAATCTTGTAACCGGGCTTCCCAAGACGATCACTGTGACTTCTGACGAGACATTGGAAGCTTTGAAGGAGATTACCTCTCAGATCGTAGAAGCAGTACACAGCGTACTGGAGAAGACGCCGCCGGAGCTGGCTGCCGATGTAGCTGACCGGGGGATCGTCCTGACAGGCGGGGGAAGCCTTCTATACGGTTTGGAGGAGCTGATTGAAGAGAAAACAGGCATCACTACAATGACAGCAGAAGACCCCATGACGGCTGTTGCTATTGGAACAGGCAAGTTTGTGGAGTTTTTGGCAGGCAAACGTGATGAAGAATAGAGCCGCATACAGACCTGGTGAAAAGGAGAAGGGAGGCAGAAGATGGTAAGAGGATTATACACAGCGTATACCGGTATGATCAATGAACAGAGACGTCTGGACATTATATCTAACAATCTGGCAAATTCTGCGACAATAGGCTACAAACAGGAAAATGTTACCAGCCAGGCATTTCGTGACATGCTGACATACCGTATTAAAGACGGTTCCAATGCATACGTAGATGCTCCGATCGGTAATATGAATCCCGGTGTGAAGATCGGGGAGACTTATATGAATTGGGGACAGGGATCCCTGCGGCAGACGGAGAATCCATATGACCTGGCAATAGAGGGAGACGGATTTTTCGCTGTCAATGTGGTAGACGGCAATGGCGAGAGCAAGATTTACTATACCAGGAACGGCTGCTTTAACCGTACTGCGGACGGCTATATTGTGGATGCGGATGGTAATTGCCTGCAGGGGACCGGGGGCGATATCCAGATCCCGGATGATGCTGTGGACATTACCGTGGACGGCGCCGGCGCAATCTATGCAGATGGGATTTATATTGATACGATCAAGCTGACAGACTTTGAGGATTACAATTATCTGAAGCTCTATGGTGACAATTTTTATGAAGCGGTGGACGGAGCTGTTGAGGTCGATGCCCGGGCGGTCATCGAGCAGGGCTATACAGAGCAGTCCAATGTGAACGTAATTGATGAAATGGTTTCCATGATTACGATCACCAGAGCATATGAGGCGGGGCAGAAGATGATCCAGACCCAGGACAGTCTGCTGAACCGTGCTGTAAATGATGTAGGAAAAGTTTGATTTAATTAAGATTCGCTGCGCAGCCGGAAGGCTTTGAAAGGCAGCAGATAGGAGAGATGCGTTATGATGAGATCGCTTTGGACAGCTGCTTCAGGTATGAAGAGCCAGCAGACTAATCTGGATACGATATCCAACAATCTGGCAAATATCAATACCACAGGTTATAAGAAGGAGACCACCCGTTTTCAGTCTTTGCTGTATCAGACCATTCAGGATCAGACCACAGATACTAACGGGCAATTAAAGCCGGTAGGCGCGCAGGTAGGGCTGGGCGTAAAGGTGGCTGCCATTGTCAGTCAGTTCCAGCAGGGAAACATGACGCCCACAGACGGAGAATTTGATTTTGCGGTACAGGGGGATGGATTCTTTATGATCCAGATGCCCGATGGAAGTACCAATTATACAAGAAATGGCCACTTTAGCATGTCGGTCAATCCCTCTGGCGGTTATACCCTGACTACATCGGAGGGCTATTCCGTGTTGGATTCAAGCGGAAATGAGATCACTTTTGATGAAGATGTGGATGTTACAAAGCTTTTCTTTGACAATTATGGGAACATCGGTTACATAGGCGCAGATGGGAATCCGGCTCCTCTCGGGATTCGGATCGGATTGGCGCAGTTTAATAATCCTCCCGGACTGGCGAAGACCGGTGACAGCTATTTTGCGGTAACAGATGCCTCCGGGCAGCCCCGCATAGAAGGGGAAGACGAGGCGCTGACAGTCAGCATCATTAAGCACAAGTACCTGGAGGCCTCCAGTGTGCAGGCGGTGGATGAAATGGTAGATATGATCGTAGCACAGCGTGCTTACGAGATGAATTCTAAGGCCATCATTGCTTCTGATGAAATGCTTCAGCAGGCGAATAATCTTCGCTCATAATAGACAGGGAGGTGTTATGCGATGAGTTCTGTATACGATATTTCTTCACTTTACGATTCCTATTCCCAGAGTGCCGGAAATGTATCGGCAGATGCGACTACCAGCGCTTTGGCGAGCTTGAACCAGTCCTCTACGGATGAAGAATTAATGGAGGCTTGTAAGAGCTTTGAAGCCTATTTTGTGCAGAAGATGATCGAGGAATCTAAGAAGACCCTGGACAATGAGGACGAACAGGGCGAGTATATGCAGTATTTTGGCGACATGCTGAATGAGACCTATGCAAAGGCGATCGCTGACAGCGGACAGCTGGGACTTGCCCAGCAGCTATATGATTCTGTAAAAACTACATATAATCTGTGATGATAAATAAAACAAAAATACCGGGCCACTGCATACCAGCAGTGGCTTCATTACTTTTGGAGGACAGAGCAGGGATGGTAGAATGGAAGGGCTATGTAGAGAAAATTGTATATCGGAATGAGGAAAATGGGTATACCGTGCTTCATTTGTCGAATCCGGGGGAGGAGGAAATCTGTTGCGTGGGCAACTTCACGTTTGTCTCCCAGGGACAATATCTGGTGATCCAGGGGCGGGAAGTGTTACATAAGGATTACGGGATGCAAGTGCAAATGGAAAGCTATGAGGAAAGGCAGCCGGAAAATGCTGCTGCGATAGAACGGTACCTGGGTTCCGGAGCGATCAAAGGAATAGGGGCGGCATTGGCGGCCAGGATCGTAAGACGTTTTGGCGAGGAGACCTTTCGGATTCTTCAGGAAGAGCCGGAACGTCTGGCAGAGGTAAAAGGGATCAGTATGAAAATGGCCCGGAGCGTATCAGCGCAATTCCATGAAAAGCAGGAATTGCGCCAGGCCATGCTGTTTCTGCAGGATTATGGTCTCTCTATGAATATGGCAGTGAAGATATACCGCCGCTATGGGGAAGAAATGTACGAGGTAATGCGCCAGAATCCGTACCGGCTGGCAGAGGACATTCCGGGAGTGGGATTTAAGATCGCAGACAGCATTGCCCTCCGGGCAGGCTTCTTCCCGGATTCAGACTTCCGGATCCAGGCGGGCATCGTATACTGCCTTCAACAATCTGGAAGCCAGGGGCACTGCTATCTTCCAGAGAAGGAGCTGATCGATCAGGCAGCGCAGATGCTGGCGCTGGAGACAGAGCAGGTAGAACGGCAGGTGGAACGGCTCAGCATGGACAAACAAGTTGTCGTCCGGGAAAGAGGGGGCCAGCGATGTCTGTATTCCAGCGCGCTTTATTATATGGAACTGAATTGCGCCAGGATGCTTCTGGATCTAAACCAGTCCTTTCCTGTAGAAGAGGAGGCTCTGGCTGATAAACTGAAGCAGATCGAAGCCAGGGAGGGGATCCGCCTGGACAGCCAGCAAAGGTGCGCTGTATATCAGGCCGTATGCAATGGAGTAATGATCATTATGGGCGGTCCGGGTACCGGTAAGACGACCACCATTAATACGATTACGCAGATTTTTGAAGAAGAGGGAATGGATATTCTGCTGGCCGCTCCTACCGGGCGGGCCGCCAAGCGCATGGCAGAAGCCACTGGCTATGAGGCGCAGACGATCCATCGTATGTTGGAACTCAATGGATCTCCGGAAGACGACCGCTCCGGTATGCATTTTGAGCGGAATGAACAGCAGCCGCTGGAGGCGGATGTGGTTATCGTGGATGAAATGTCTATGGTGGACATTTATCTGCTGAACGCTCTGCTGAGGGCCCTGGTACCCGGTACCCGTCTGATCATGGTAGGGGATGTGAACCAGCTTCCTTCCGTGGGACCGGGGAATGTGCTGAAGGATATGATCTGCGCTCATTTCTGCAATGTGGTGAAGCTGAACAAAATCTTCCGGCAGGCGGCGGAAAGTGAGATTATATTAAATGCCCACAGGATTAACCGGGGAGAACCCATTGCCCTGGATAACAAAAGCAAGGATTTCTTTCATCTGGAGAGGAAGAATAGCCAGGATATCATCAATGTGGTGATCCAGCTGGTAATGCAGAAGCTTCCTCCCTATGTAGGCGCATCTTCTTACGATATTCAAGTGTTGTCCCCTATGCGTAAAGGGGAATTGGGGGTGGAGAATCTTAACACCATCCTTCAGCGTTATATTAATCCGGCGAATCCGGAAAAGAAGGAACGGGAATTCCATGGCGTGTTGTTCCGTGAGGGGGACAAGATCATGCAGATTAAAAATGATTATCAGTTAAAGTGGAGGAAGGAAAATCGTTTCGGGGATGTTTATGAGGAGGGAAGCGGTGTCTTTAATGGGGACTGCGGGGTGATCCGGGAGATTTCTGTACTGACAGAGAGCGTACTGGTAGAATTTGATGAAAACAGGCTGGCAGAATACCAATTTACTGATATGGACGAATTGGAACTGGCATATGCCATCACGATACATAAATCCCAGGGAAGCGAGTATCCGGCGGTAGTCATCCCGGTACTGAACGG